>CACYBZ010000337.1 GCA_902772795.1 uncultured Ruminococcus sp.
ATTAATTCCACAAAAAGCGACATCTTTTCTTGTTATATATGTATAAGTTTATCTTGCAAAATATATTGACAATTTTTTAACAAATCCGTATAATATAATCAGCGGTTAATTTAGAGAGAGTCCGCAAATCGTTTCGGTGGCAGAAACAAGGTTCGATACGGAAATTTATTTGTGCCGAAATAACAATATCATAATGAGGAGATTGTATATTTATGACAGAAGAAATGAACACTGTTTCCCAGCAGGAAGTTCCTGAAATTATTCAGACGGTAGAAGACCTTCAGGCAAAACTCAAGGCAATGAGAAAAGCCCAGGCTGTTTTTGCTACCTACTCTCAGGAACAGGTTGACAAAATTTTCAAAGCAGCAGCTATCGCTGCCAACAAAGCCCGTATTCCGCTGGCAAAAATGGCTGTGGAAGAAACAGGTATGGGTATTGTCGAAGACAAAGTCATCAAGAACAACTATGCCGCTGAACATATTTACAATGCTTACAAAAATGAAAAAACCTGCGGTGTGATTGAGGAAAATCCCGCTTTCGGTACAAAGATTATCGCTGAACCCCTCGGACTGGTTGCCGCTGTTATTCCTACCACCAACCCGACATCTACCGCTATCTTTAAGACACTTATCTGCCTGAAAACAAGAAATGCTATCATTATCAGTCCCCATCCCCGTGCAAAGAAAAGTACCATCGCTGCGGCTAAGATTGTACTTGACGCTGCTGTTGAAGCAGGTGCACCTGAGGGCATTATCGGCTGGATTGACGTTCCTTCTCTGGAACTCACCAACGAGGTTATGAGAGATGCAGATACTATTCTGGCTACAGGTGGTCCCGGTATGGTCAAATCGGCATATTCTTCAGGTAAACCCGCTATCGGCGTAGGTGCAGGTAATGCGTCCGCTATCATTGATTCTTCCGCTGATATCATCAATGCGGTAAACTCCATCATTCATTCCAAGACTTTCGATAACGGTATGATTTGTGCAACAGAACAGACTGTCATTGCCGAAGAAAGCATTTATGACGCTGTCAAAGAAGAGTTTATCAGACGTGGCTGTTATTTCCTTAACGAGGAAGAAGCCGACAAAATCAGAAATACCATGCTTATCAACGGTGCTCTGAATGCCAGAATTGTCGGACAGCGTCCTGTTACCATTGCGAAAATGGCTGGTTTTGAAGTTCCCGAAAAGACAAAAGTCCTTATCGGCGAAGCAACAAGCACAGACCCTGAAGAAGCATTCGGTCATGAAAAACTTACCACTATCCTTGGTATGTATAAATCAAAGGATTTCAGCGATTCTCTGAATATTGCTGAAACACTCCTTAACAATAACGGCGGTCTTGGTCATACAGCAGTACTCTGGGTAGACACTGTCAATGCCAAAGACAAACTCGATGAATTTTCACTGAGAATGAAAACCTGCCGTCTGATTATCAATACACCGTCATCACTGGGCGGTATCGGCGACCTTTACAACTTTGATTTCAAGCCCTCTCTTACTCTGGGCTGTGGTTCATGGGGCGGTAACTCCGTTTCTGAGAATGTTGGTATCAAACACCTTATCAACAGAAAAGTTGTCGCTGAAAGACGTGAAAATATGCTGTGGTTCAGAACACCGCAGAAAGTCTATTTCAAGAAAGGCTGTATGCCCGTTGCTCTTGATGAACTCGGTACGGTAATGAACAAAAAGAAAGCCTTTATTGTTACTGACCAGTTCCTTTACAAGTTCGGTTATGTCAAGCCCATCGAAGACAAACTTGACGCTATGGGTATCAAGCACACCTGTTTCTATAACGTTCAGCCCGACCCGACCCTTGCTTCCGCTCTGGAGGGTGCTAAGGAAATGACAGCATTTGAACCCGATGTCATTATTGCTCTCGGTGGTGGTTCGGCAATGGACGCAGGTAAAATCATGTGGGTACTGTACGAACACCCCGAAGCAGATTTCCATGATATGGCTATGCGTTTCATCGATATCCGTAAGAGAGTATATACATTCCCTGAAATGGGTTCAAAGGCTTATTTTGTAGCGATTCCCACATCGTCAGGTACAGGTTCGGAAGTAACACCTTTCGCCGTTATCACCGACGAAAAATCAGGACAGAAATATCCTCTGGCTGATTATCAGTTACTGCCTAACATGGCTATCGTTGACGCTGACAACATGATGACACAGCCTAAGGGTCTGACCAGTGCATCAGGTATCGACGCTCTTACCCATGCTCTGGAAGCATATGCTTCTGTAATGGCTACTGACTATTCTGACGGTTTGGCTCTCAAGGCAATGAAGAGTGTATTCAGATATCTGCCGTCCGCTTATGAGAACGGTGCAAAAGACCCTATCGCCAGAGAAAAAATGGCTGA
>CACYBZ010000338.1 GCA_902772795.1 uncultured Ruminococcus sp.
CATCTGCTCCACCACCTTTCCCTACTTGAATTATACCATATACAGTGGATTTTGGCTAATATTTTTTTGAGACTGAACAGTTACCAAAATATTTGAAAAAAAGTACATTTCAAAAATCGGTGTACTATAAAGTTATTTCGTAAAACAGTTCTGACCACATAATCTTTGCAAAAATCATTTTCATCGCAAAATATTGCCAATATCATGAAAAACAGATTTTCTTTTTTATCGAACTATAAATGAGTAAATATCTTGTTTATCGTGATTATACATAATAAATATATAAAACGCTAACTATTTTATAGACTAAACCGTATAAAATCATTTGTTTTTCAGAACTTACATTAAAATTAAAATAAAACCCCCGACAAAAATACTGTCGGAGGCTTGTTCGCTATGTCTGTGACTGTCGGTTTATTTCCAGTTGTCAATGGTATCCTGATAGACGTTGATGTAATCCTGTGCGGAACGTCCCCAGGAATTATCGCTTGTCATTGCACGGTAAACCAGTGTACGCCAGCCGTCACGGTTCCAGTAACCGTTAATGGCACGTCTGAGGGCATGGTTCATATCCATGGAGTCATAGTTCTTGAATGTAAAGCCGTTACCGTAGCCGTCCTGACTGTCATGAATGGAATCTCTCAGACCGCCGACTTCTCTGACAACAGGGATACTGCCGTAACGCAAAGCTATCATCTGCGACAATCCGCAGGGTTCACTCTTTGACGGCATAAGGAAGATATCTGACCCTGCATAAATCTTTCTTGCCAGTTCGGGCACGAATCCGGGACAGAAGCATACCTTGCCCTTATACTTGTTGTTCAGATACCAGAAATAGTCCTCATATTCCTTGTCGCCTGAACCCAGTACGACAAACTGTACATCGTTATGATAGATAATTTCTTCGATACCGCCCTTGACGAGGTCAAGTCCCTTGTGGCTGACAAGTCTTGTTACCATGGCAATCATCGGAATATCTCCACGCTGAGGAAGACTCAGTCTTTCCTGCAGTCTGCGTTTACATTCTGCCTTGCCCTGAGGGTGTTCGGGGGTATAGTGAGCGTACATATGCATATCGGTAGCAGGGTTGTAACTGTCGTTGTCGATACCGTTGAGAATTCCGCAGAGTTTGTAGGCACGGTGTTTAAGAATCTGGTCAAGACCGTGTGAGAACCAGGGGTCAAGAATTTCGTTGGCATAGGAGGGGCTTACGGTGGAAACTCTTGTTGATGTTTCAATAGCACCCTTGGACATATTGAGTTTGCCGTCCATTTCAATCATCTTGGTGCAGTCAGCAGGAAGTCCTACACATTCCTTGTTAACGTCCCAGCCATACATTCCCTGATACTGAATGTTATGGATTGTATACAGACTCTTGATGTTGTGATACCAGGGGTTCTTGGAATAGAAGAAATAGTAGTAGGTAGGTACTAACGCTGTCTGCCAGTCGTTGGTGTGGATAAGGTCGGGGTGGAAATCAATGTAAGGCAACATTTCCATAATCGCTCTGGAGAAAAAGGCAAATCTTTCGGCATCGTCATAGAAACCGTACAGACCTTTTCTTTTGAAATAATATTCATTGTCGATAAAGTAGAAAGTCACGCCGTCATACTGTGCCCAGAACAGACCGCAGTACTGTCTTCTCCAGGATACAGGAACAGTAAAGTTGGTGATATAGTTGATACCGTTTCTGAGATACTGCGGAATATCGCCGTAAAGAGGCATGACTACCCTACAATCGATGCCTTTCTGTCTGAGTGTCTTCGGTAATGATGCCGCAACGTCGGCAAGTCCGCCTGAACCCGCATAGGGATTTGCTTCACTTGTACAATAAAGAATTTTCATGTTATATACTTACCTCCATCATTATTCGGTAATGTTTCCCATTACACGCTTGTATTATAACACCTTTTCACTCGGAATGTAAATAGGAAATGTATCATATCCGAATAAAGTTCTGCCTTCTTTGATAACAACGTCCTTATCGGCAATGACATAACCCAGTGTAGCGTTGTCGCCGACCTTGGTATCCTGCATGATAATACAGTTGACGACTTTTGCACCTTTACCGATGGTTACGCCTTTGGCAATGATACTGTTCTCTACTTCACCTTCTATCACGCAACCCTGAGCAATCAGCGAATTTTTTACTGATGACCCTAAACCGTAACGGCTGGGCATATCATCTCTGACTTTGGTGTAAATGGGTTTGGTGCTGTTGAACAGTGCTTCTCTGTTTTCTTTCTTGAGCAGACTCATATTCGCATAGAAATATTCTTCCTGCGACGAAATCAGCGAATAATAACCCTGGAAATGATAACCGAAACATCTGTATTTCTTTACTTCAGGCTGGAAAACATTTCTCATATAGTTGAGTTTGTTGGTACTGATACATTCTTCGACAACTTCCATCAGAAGTTTTCTTCTGGTCAGAATAGCACCGACAGCGATATTTTCTCCTGCTTTTGCACATGACGATATCGAAAATTCTTCAATACGGAATTCCGAATTCATTTTCATTGCCAGTGCGTCCTGTCTTTTTTCGCTGTTCAGGTTGTTGACATACATGACGGTAAAATCAGCATTGGTATCGATATGTTGCTGTATCATGGGGTCATAGTCGATGTTGGCAACCATACCGCATTCACTCAGCAGAACGTATTCTTCTCTTGCGTCACTGAGGAAACGTTCAATGGAATAAATCGCCTCTATTTCGGAATGTCCCATAGACCTGCCTGACTGGATATAAGGCGGTAACAGATGAACACCGCCGTTCTTTCTGGACAAGTCCCAGCTTTTGCCCGAACCGACATGATCCATCAGGGAAAAGAAATTCTTGTTGACAATGATACCGATATTTCGGATACCGCTGTTCGTCATGTTGGACAAATTGAAATCTATCAGTCTGTATTTACCGCCGAAAGGAACGGACGCAACCGCACGGTGTGAGGTAAGGGATTCAATTCTTTCGGCATGGTTGTTACCGAATACAAGACCAAGTACATTATTTTTCATTACTGTTTACCTCCCGTAACATCTGTATCAACCATAGCTTTGGGTGCTACACAGCAACCTTCCGCAACATGGACACCTTCGCCGATAACCGCTATACCCCATTCTTCACTGTTCTTGAAGTCTTCGGGCTTTGCTCCGACATGGGCATTTTTTCTGATGACGGCATTTTCTGCAATGATAGAATAGTCTACGACTGCTCCGTCTTCAACAACAGCACCCGGCATTAAAATAGAATCCGTAATGGTTGCCCCCGTACCGATTTTTACTCCGGGGAACAGTACAGAAAATTCAAGATTACCGTCAATTTCGCAACCGTCCGCTACCAGTGAGTTCTGAATATTGGCATTCGGGCCGATATACTGCGGGTGCATGACAGGATTACGGGAATAAATCTTGTCTGTTTCACCACTCAGATCAATGGGAACTTTGGGATTAAGCAAATCCATATTAGCGTCCCAAAGGCTGTCGATAGTACCGACATCTTTCCAGTAGCCGTCGAACGCATAGGCGAACATTCTCTCTCCTGCGTTGAGCATAGCGGGAAGTACATCTTTACCGAAATCGTTACTGGAACTTTCGTCAGCGGCATCTGCTTCCAGATACTTGCGTAGCTTGTTCCAGCTGAAAACATAGATACCCATTGACGCATTTGTACTTTTCGGGTGAGCGGGTTTTTCTTCAAACTCATAGATAGAGCCGTCCTCGTTGGTGTTGAGTATACCAAATCTTGACGCTTCTTCCATAGGTACATCGATAACGGCAATTGTACAGGCAGCGTTTGTTTTCTTGTGCTGACTAATCATTTTAGAATAGTCCATCTTGTAGATGTGGTCGCCCGAAAGGACAACGACATATTCAGGGTCATATCTTTCAATGAAATTGATATTTCTGTAGATAGCGTTGGCTGTTCCCGAATACCAGTGAGCACCGTCCATCTGCTGGTAAGGACTCAGACAGGTAACACCGTCATATGTGCCGTCCAGATCCCACGGCTGACCGTTGCCGATGTATTCGTTAAGCACCAACGGCTGATATTGGGTAAGAACACCTACTGCCTTGATTCCCGAATTGACACAGTTGGACAGCGGAAAATCAATAATTCGGTATTTGCCTCCGAACGGTACAGCAGGTTTTGCGAGTTTTCTTGTCAGAACGCCAAGACGACTTCCCTGACCGCCTGCCAGTATCATTGCCACTGTTGTTTGTTTTGGATACATGTTTATTGTTCCTCCTTTTTTGCTATCAGAATTGTTATGGGTATTTTTATGAAAACTCTTTGCTAAAAGAGATAATCCGACTGAATGACCTGTGAGGGGCGTTGCCCCTCAACCCCATCAGGGGCTCTGCCCCTGAACCCCGCAAGCCTTTGTAAAGGCTTGACCGAAACTTTTAAGGCGAAATCTGCTGTCGCAGATTTCGGAAAACGCAGGGGAAAAATCCGAACGAAGTGAGCCACAAAAGTTTTTGTCCAACTTTTTTCAAAAAGTTGGTGGG
>CACYBZ010000339.1 GCA_902772795.1 uncultured Ruminococcus sp.
AGATATTACCATAGGCGACTACTGGGGAATAGAAAAGCACCACAAGGAACTTAAAGACAGATTAGGGGTATCGCTGGTTATCACGAACAGCGAAAAGGGAGAACAGTTCTTACAGGAAGCGGTCGGTGACGGAAAACTGTTTGCCCTGCAGAAAGAAGAAACATCACAGAATTCACTGACCAGGCCAAAACAGGAACCACTCAGAAGAAGAAGTTGCCTCAAAGCGATGGAAACATCTTACGAACAGTCGGCGAAAAAGTATGGTGAATGGAATATAAAAGGATATGGCAAGGAATATATCCGCAGAATAATGTTGAAGCTGAAATAAGATTTACCGATAAATCCTGTTTCTGCGTTCCCGATTTTTTGCCGAAGAAAGAGATTGTGCTGATGAGAATATTTATTGTATCCAGAGGATATCCGTCGGAAAAGTATGTGACCAACGGAATTTTTGAATTTGACCAGGCAAAGGCACTGGCAGAAAACGGACATGAAGTCATTTTTTTAGTCAATGACATCAGGTCGTTGCGGAGAAAGAGAAAATGGGGTAACGAA
The DNA here is from genome assembly GCA_902772795.1 of uncultured Ruminococcus sp. Taxonomy (GTDB): domain Bacteria; phylum Bacillota; class Clostridia; order Oscillospirales; family Acutalibacteraceae; genus CAG-964. The sequence goes on from CACYBZ010000339.1 coordinate 556, forward strand.
AGTTTTGAAAAAGACGGTGTAAAAATCGAAGCCGTCAATATTCCGTGTGGGAAACTGCCGAGGAAATTACTGCTGAATATACGTACAGCCCTCATTAAAAGACTGTATGACCGATGTGTGAGAAAATATGGAACGCCCGATATTGTACACGCACATTTTCTGGAAATCAGTTATGCAACGGTCAGGGCACTGAAAGACAAAGGTGTTGTGTTGGTGATGACAGAACATCTTTCTACCATGAACAATCCGACAATTCCCGAAAGTCTTGTCAGACTGGGGAATCATACCTATTGTCATTATGACAAAGTGATAGCTGTGGGAAAGCGTATTGCCGAAACGATAGACAAACATTTCGGCGTGAAAGCGGAAATCGTTCCCAATATTGTGGATACAGAGAGTTTTTCTCCTAAGCATATCGGGACGCATCATGACGGATTCCGAATAGTCAGTGTGGGGGCGTTGATAAAGCGGAAACATATGGACTTACTAATCAAGGCTTTTGTCAGATTCCGTCAGGAACATGATGATGTTTTTCTGGACATTTTCGGCAAAGGTGAAGAAAGAGAAAATCTGGAAGCACTTATCGCAGAAAACGAGGTCAGCGGTATTGTCACTTTGCACGGGGCAAGACCACGCAAAGAAATAGCAGAAAGTATGGAAGAAGCAGACTGTTTTGTTCTTGCCTCTGATGTGGAAACATTCGGCGTTGTCTATATTGAGGCAATGGCGATGGGATTGCCTGTTATTGCCACGAAAAGCGGAGGTCCCGAAAATTTTGTTCATAAAGATAACGGGATTCTGATAGAGGCAGGCAGTGAGAAAGTGCTTGTCAACGCATTGGAAACTATGTACAATACCTGTGGGACATATAACAGGGCAGAAATCAGAAATGATGTTCTGAGAAAGTTTTCTCCTGACGCTGTTGCAGAAAAACTGGGCAGTGTGTACAGTGAAACGGCAAAGAAAATGATAGAAAGAAAATGATAGACGGATAAGTGATGTTTATGAAAGTTACCACAAAGAAAATATTTATAATTCTGATGATGTTGTTCATGCTGGGGTATGCGTCCTACTCGAACATCATTGCCAGGGCGACCGACAGTTTATCACGGTATGTTATGCTTGGTGGTATACTGGTATTTGCCCTTATTGCCAACAGTGACAGACATCTGTTGTTGAAAATACACTCAAGAATACCGATTTATCTGTTGTTCTGGTTGTTGGTGGGTGTGTTTGCCTTGCTGGGAATATTCAGAGTAAAATTCGGGTCATTACAGATAGTGATTTGTATTTTGTTTGCCTTGCTGTCGGGAAACAGTGATGACTGGATAGTCATAGCGTTGAATATTGCCAAAGTGGTATTGTTTATTTTTGTTTTTTTTACGTTTTTCTTTTTTCTGTTTCCGAATTTGTATGGTCTGGTTACGGGCTTTTACGGTTTTGTTCCTGACGGAACATCACACGGAGCATATCCTTACCGTGCAGGTATTGCTTCCCACTATTCCATCAATGCCATAAATATTGCCATTTTATTTGTCATGACCACTGTCGGCCATCTTGCGGAAAATGAGTTTAAAATAAAAATCAACAAAGAAAAAACAACCGAACTTCTGTTAATGCTGTTGTCTTTCACGGCATTGCTGATGACGGCAAAACGTGGAGTGCTGGTATGGAGTATTCTGGCTATCGGTATTCTGTATCTTATTGCCAATCCGGGAAAAGTAGGCAATCTGTTCAAAGCACTGCTGATACTGCTGGTATTGCTTGGTATTCTGAGTATGCTGTCAGAGAATTTCCAGGTTGTTGCCAGACTGTTTGAACGTTTCAAGGTAGTAGGAACAAGTGAGGATAACTCATCTTCCCACAGATTTTCCATGTGGAAG
>CACYBZ010000340.1 GCA_902772795.1 uncultured Ruminococcus sp.
CACCCTTTTTCTTTCAATAATCAGTAAAATTATAGCATAGAACAGTCATATATTTCAACGATTATTTTGCAGATTTAATATTTGTTATGTGAAATTCATCATATATCAGATAACAGAAAAAGTTTTAACAAACAAAAGAAACTGCTGAAAATAAGCGGTTAAAACAAAAAAGCCGTGTTAACGGCTTTTACGTTGATTAAGATATTCTTCAACAGAAAGTACACAATTTGCTCCGTCTGCTCCTGCAGTGATAACCTGTCTTAATTTCTTTGTGCGGACATCTCCTGCGACAAATATTCCTTTTGCGGTAGTTATGCCACTTTCATCAGCTATAACATAACCGTTTTTGTCCAGTTCAGCAATTCCCGAAAGCAATGCGGAGTTTGGTATACTGCCTACTGCCACAAATACACCATTGACTGTCAAAGTTTTTTCTTCGCCTGATGTGCTGACTGTCTTTATGGCATTTACCCGCTTTTCACCTGTGATTTCTATGATGTTGGTGTTCATGATACATTCTATATTTTTTACACAACGGATATTTTCCTGTACGGTTTTGTTGGCTCTGAATGTTTCACGGCGGTGTATCAGATAGACTTTTTCGGCAAATTTCGCCAGTAACAAAGCATCTCCCAAAGCAGTATCTCCACCGCCTATGACAGCTACTGTCTTTTCACGATAAAATGCACCGTCACATACTGCACAATAGGAAACACCTTTTCCTGTATATTCTTTCTCGCCTTTGATATCCAGTTTTCGTCTTTCTGTTCCCAGAGCGTAAATGATACTCTTACTTTCCCATACGTTTCCTTCATTGGTAAAGACTTTCCAGTTCCCATCTGACGGTTTAATTCTGATTACAGTAGCTTCTACAAACTGTGTTCCCAGTGTTTCGGCATGTTGTCTGAACTTCATTCCCAAAGAAAAACCGTCTTCTCCGTACAAGCCCATATAGTTATCTACCCGTTCACTGTCGGCAATTTGTCCTGTACCCTGATATACCTTTTCTATGACGATATTGTTCAGCTTTGCCCGTTGTGCATATATCGCCGAACTTAGTCCTGCACAACCACTTCCTAAAATGATACAATCATACATTTTATGTTTCGCCTTTCTTTTTTATTCCCTGTCAGAAATTACTGAAATTTCGCTGTTGTTCTCTGACGATGTTTTCTGTAAATTCAGATTCTGACAGACGGCTGTTTTTATTATTTCCGTAATTTCACAGTTTATCACTTCTCCGGGGGTAATAAGCGGAATTCCCGGAGGATAAATCCAGATATATTCTGCACAGGTACTGCCGATACTTTCTGAAACGGGAATAGTTCTGACAGTTTTACATTCTACCGCTTTGGCAATGCTCAGACGGCTTTCGGGAATATGTCGGATATAAGTGTCATATGCCTTATGTTCGGTGACTGTAATTTTCTTATCCACTGCCAGAAGACTTTCTGCAAGATATAGCAGATTTTCCGGTGTATCTGCCATAGAAGTCATAGCAAGAAGTGTATCTGTACTGCTCATTTCAAAATCCATATGATATTCTTGTTGCAGAAGTTCAGCAAGTTGATTTCCTTTCAGGGGAGTATCCGCACAGGAAATCAATAGTTTTCCGTAATCAAAACCGAAAACAGCGGAAAAAGAATTTATCTCATCGGTATATCCCAGAATTTTCAGTTTGTTCAGTGCAGAAATTTTTTCTCTGAATAAGAGAAGATTATCATACCACGTTTTAAATAAAGATTTATCTTTGATAAGTTCAACACAGCTGTCGATAGATGACATCAGCAGATACGATGGACTGCTTGTCTGAAATAAGGAAAGCTGTCTTTGTAATGACTTTGCGGATACCTTTTCCGAATTCAGATGGATTACAGCACTTTGTGTCAGTGACGGCAAAGTCTTGTGTAAACTCTGTATGACAATATCCGCACCGCCTTTTACTGCACCACCTTTGAAATATGCTGACAAATCCAGATGACTGCCGTGTGCTTCATCTACTATCAACGGAATGTGAAAACGATGAGCAATTTCGGCAAGAGAACGGATATCGCTGATAATTCCTTCATAAGTCGGACTGGTAATGACTATCAGTCTGATATCCGTATGTTTTTCCAGTATCCGTTCCACTTTTTCGGGGGAAATACTTCCGTAAACAGAATATGGTTCAAGATATTCAGGTAAAATATAGGTCGGTTGCAATCCGAAAAGTTCTATGGCATTGTATACCGCTTTATGACAGTTCCTTGCTATCAGAACTTTATCTCCATAGTCCGTACAAGCCCGTATTCCCGCAAGAATACCGCCTGTACTGCCGTTTACCATGAAAAAACTTCGTTTACTTCCCCATAATTGTTCTGCTTTCTGCATACACGTTTTCAGAATTCCCTGTGCATGGTGTAAATCATCTGTCGGTTCAATCTCTGTAAAGTCAATATCTGCCCCCAACTTTTTCAGATAGGGGGCAAAATCCGTATTACGTTTGTGTCCCGGCATATGGAACGGGATAACCCCCGTATTATGATACTGTTTCAGATATTCCCCTAAAGTCATCATTTTGGTTATTTCCCCAGTCTGACATGGTTTTCTTTCAAAATTTGCGCAAGCAAATTTTCGCAAAAAGTTTTGACCCACTCTTTCAAAAGTGGGTGGGGTGCAGGGGCAAAGCCCCATTTGCACTAAGTTAATTTTTATTACCCCTCTGTCAGCCGTTGGCTGACATCTCCCCTTTCAGAGGAGACTCTCTGAAAGCTATACGATACTATTGTTTTAAAAATCAAACGATAAGCTATGCGGATTTGCCTCCCCTGAAAGGGGAGGTG
>CACYBZ010000341.1 GCA_902772795.1 uncultured Ruminococcus sp.
GGATATTACCAACAAAATGACAATGGCGGATATTACCAACAAAATGACAATGGCGGATATTATCAACAGTCTACAAGAGAAACAAAATTTTGTTCAAATTGTGGACAAACTATTGACAAAAATGCTGTAATCTGTCCTAAATGCGGATGCCAAGTTTCACAAATGGCTAACCAAAATCCTATGCCTCAACAAATTATTATTAATAACTCTAACAATAATGTTGCTAATGCAGTTGCCACAGGCGGTGTTGGTGCTAATCCTAAAAATAAATGGGTTGCCTTTTTGCTTTGCTTTTTTCTTGGTTTCTTGGGGGCACATAAATTTTATGAAGGAAAAGCTATAATGGGAGTTCTGTATCTGTTTACAGGTGGCTTATTTCTTATTGGTGTTATTGTAGATTTGATTATCATACTTTGCCGTCCGAATCCCTATTACATATAGTTGTTACTATTTTCCCTTGTGTTGTTTTTCACAAGGGAATTTTTCTGTCCTATTGAATTGTTCCTCCACCTACGACATATTCGCTGTCATAAAACACGACTGCCTGTCCTTTGGTAATGGCTCTTTGCTTTTCGTCAAAGATAACTGTCACCGTATCTTCATCAGTAATATGTATGGTTGCTTCTGCTTCTTTCTGACTGTACCGTGTTTTTGCCGTTACTCTCATACCGTCATACGGTTTTTCTACCGCTATCCAGTTCAAATCCGTTGCCGTAAGCCTGTCACTGAACAAATCGCTGTTTTCTCCCAGTCTGACAACATTGTCATACGGATTCTTGTCCAGCACAAATATCGGGTGGGCATAGCTGATTCCCAGACCTTTCCGCTGTCCGATGGTATAGTGAATAATTCCTTTATGTCTGCCCAGAATTGTGCCGTCCTTGTAGACAAAATTGCCTTCTTCCGATTTGATGCCCATCTGTTTTTCCAGAAATCCCGCATAATCGCCGTCTTTGATAAAGCAGATATCCTGACTGTCAGGTTTTCGGGCATTGATAAGATGATTTTCCTGTGCTAGCTGTCTTGACTGTTCTTTTGTCATACCACCCAGCGGAAACAGCGTATGTTTCAGCATTTCCTGTGTGAGTACATACAGCACATAAGTCTGGTCTTTGGTGCGGTCGGCGGATTTCTTGAGTAAAATTCTGCCGTTGCTGTCTGCTTCTCTTTGCACATAATGTCCTGTGGCGATATAGTCATAACCAAGCAGTTTTGCTCTGTCCAGCATTTTGGCAAATTTGATATATCTGTTGCAGTCAATGCAAGGATTGGGTGTTTCACCTTTCTGATAACTTTGTGCAAATTTTATGATGACTTTTTCTCTGAACTCGTCACCGAAATTGAATACATAATGACGGATACCCAGCTTGTAACATACACTTCTTGCGTCCTCCACGTCTTCCAGAGAACAGCAGGTTCGTGCACGGTCATGGATTCCGATGTCTTCATTGTCGAAAAGCCGTAAAGTTGCCCCGTCCGTATCATAGCCCTGATTCAGCAACAGCAACGCCGATACCGAACTGTCTACCCCTCCGCTCATTCCGACAAGTACTTTTTCTTTCATCATTATCACTCCTGCATTTTCTGAAAAATTACCATACACTTATTCTTTCGTTTTTGGGAACATACATACCGTCACCCTCTTTTATATCAAATGTACGGTAAAATTCTTCTATTTGCTGTAACGGAACATTGACTCTGTACTTTGACAGAGAGTGCGTATCACGTTCTATTCTGTTGGTCATGATTTCCTCTGTATATTTTTCTCTGTACAGCGTTGCATAATCGATGAAAAATTGCCGATAGTCTGCATTTTCCATACTATTCAATATTTCAACACAACATTGTATACCTGTCAAATCTGCGATATCTTCTCCTTTGGTCTGCATCGCATTAAGCTTTATTCCGTCTTTTTCGCCCTGTTGACTGACAAAATTTTTCAGTTTCGTGACGTTTTCAATATATAATTTTCTGTCTTCCACATTCCACCAACTGGTATAATAGCCGTTTTCATCATATTCACTGCCGTTGATATCCAGTGTGTGAGATACTTCATGTGCTACAATGACACCCAGTCCGCTCAGATTTTCTTCAAAAGAATTGTTTCTGTCGTATACAGGGGATTGCAGAATACCTGCATTGATAATAATACAATTATTGCCAAAATTGTTATAGGCGTTGATTTCCATTGTATCAAATACCAGTTTATCCCGGGAATATTCGGATTTCAACAGTCTGTTTTGTTCAAGGGCTTTTTGCCTCAGACAATTTTCACAGTTTTCAATATAGGAATTTTCATTGCTTATTTTTGCATTACTGTAATCTGTCAGCGTCTGTGAATAAGCTACGACCACCATTAACTGTTCAAGTTTGTTTTTAGCTTTCTTTTTGGTTTTGTCAGATAAATAGGTCAGTCTGTCTATTTTAGAACGATAGACTGCCTTGATTTTTTCTGCCATATCGGTGACGTTTCGGACATCTTCTTCTGTAATATTTTGTTTCAGATATCCTTTGGTAAGAACATCGTTCATATAATACCGGGCTATATTACAGAAATTGTCTGTTGCGTTTTCGGAAACTCCACGGGTATTTCTGATGATTCTGCTCAGAACCGTAACTGTCAGATAGGCTTTCAGATTTTCCGTATTTTCTTCTGTGAACAGCTTTTCGTTAAGCAAATCCATGTACTTGTCATTACACCGTATCTTACAGTCATCGGAGTCATAACCTGTATTTTTGAGTATTTTTTCAATGTCTATGTTAAAAATAAAATTTCCGCCTGAGTAAAGTGTCTGTTTGGTAAGCATCTGACTTTCGGCAAAACATTGTGCGACTTTTGATTCCAAATCAACGGCTTTTTCAATCATCGCAGAAAGTTCCTCTTTACTGTAAATATCACATTCCGAAAGCAAATTTTCAAGTTTTTGGGAATAGACTTTCTTCATTTCTTCGTTGTACAACTGCGGATTTTTGGTCAGGTTTCTTCCGGATATAGATACGGCATTGAGTTCAAGTACATAAGAATTCTTTCCGTTGGCTATTTCAAAATCCAAAAGTCCGTTATACAGTAACAGTTTTTCGTCACTGTACAGATTCTCCATATCTTTCAACGTTTTCGCCTGATTGATTTTATCGGTATAGCTTCTGAGAACAGCATTATTTTCATCAGACTGATTTGTCAGAAACTGTTTGTACAGAAGCAACAGTTTTTGTTCCTCCTGCGATAAATCCTTTTCTGACGATAATGTTTCAAAATAGTTCTGGTAAAATTCCGTTATTTTGTTCTCGCCGTCAGCATAACACACATCGGGATTTTCAGCGGAAACATTTACCGAATCCAACCATTCTTTATTTACGGCAGTATAAAAATCATCTTTCAGAGCAACAGATACTTCTGACGTTGATGAACTGTTGTCTGTCGGTTCGGGTGTACACGATGTCAGCGTAACCGCTACTGTCAGAACGGCAACAATCACAGCAAAAATTTTTTTCATATATCTTACCTCTATTACTTGATTTGAACAACATTATCTGACTTTACAGGAAATATCGTGTTTCTGGGCATAAGTTTCGGCATATGAGCCCTTTGAACAGTGAATCTCCAGATTGGGACAGTCTTTAAAAGCATTATCTTCAATCAGTGCTACACTGTCAGGTATAGAAACACTTTCTAAATTGGTACAATAGCCGAAAGCCTCTGTTCCGATAGAGGTAACACCGTCAGGTATATCGACGCTTTTCAGATTGAAACAGCCATCAAAAGCACATTTTCCGATAGAGGTAACACCTTTTGGTATGTCGATACTTTTTAATCTTTGGCAATCGTAAAAAGTGTAGTCGCTGACAGCGGTAACACCGTCGGGAATAGAAAAGGACGTTATGTGATGACAATACTGAAAAGCACCTTTTCCGATATACTTCACACCGCTGTCAGGGAGAGTGATATTCTGCATTGTACAGTGTGCAAAAGCATAGTCGCCGATAGAAATAAGACTGGTGCAGTTGTGTATAAAAACAATATCAAAATAACATTGATAGAAAGCCTTTGCGTCTATACCGGTTATGCCGTCCTGAATGTAGATTGTTCCTATGTTTTCTTCTTTGAGGTGATTACTCTCCATAAATGTTGTTGGTATATCTGCATTGCCTGTTACTTCCAGTGTTAAATTGGCTGTTTCGTTGGATAAAGTGTAGGTTATTTCCGTTTGTGTGGGTTGTGTTTCCTGTTGTGGAAAAACAGAAGCAGAATTGGTTGTGTCAGTTGCCGTACACCTTGTCATACTTCCGAAAACCGTCAGAGTACTTGCCAGAAACATCAGAATGATTATCTTTTTCAGCATTTTTTCCTCCTATACCGATAATCCTTATCAGTGATTATAGCACAGAAAAAGGAACATTGTCCATAGATAATAACCACCGTCAGTAATACTTTTGCAGACCTGTTTTATTTATCAAGGTTAAAAAAATGTATTTTTCTTTTTTTATTTCATTTTGTAACAGTATCCTGTTATCTGCGAAAACAACTATACAAAAATATTACCCGCAATTCCGTTTTCCAAATCGTCAATAGAGTAGATATGTTCCATTACATCGAATGTTTCTTCAAGATTATTTCTGGCACTTTTCCAGCCCTGACCATCTGTAAACCATACAAAGGTAAATCCGTTGATACTTTCCGCTTCCTGTGCAAGTTGTTTGTAACTTCTGGCAGTTTCGTTTAATTTTGACCCTCCGCCTGCATAGAAATTCGTTTCAACAGCGTAAATCATGTGTTCCGTACAGACAACAAAATCAAAACGCTTTTCCGTTTTATTATTGTTGGAAATCGAAGAAAGATTCAGTCCCCATTTGTCTGTAATTTCGTGTATGTACATTTCTTTGAAATAATTTTTGTTTTTGATAAAACCTGCTTTCTGAATATAGCTTTCCACAAGGTTTTCCATCAAATGACCGCCACGGTTTTTTCGTGCGTTGGAATCCAGTCCCGTTTCGATACCCGTAGCGTAGTCTACAAGATTACTGATAATATGATGAGAAAGTAAATCGAATAATCCTGTTTTCCGCATGAAAACTTTATATTGTTCCAAGGGATAATTGGCATTGCCAAAATGATAACAATATACTCCCTCTGTATCTGTTGCGTAAATTTCCTTTGTCCGTATCGCAAGCAGTAAAGGAATACATTTCAGCGTTTCGGGGTACTTCTTTATGACGGCTTCAAAATCAGACTCTATATTTTGGGAACCGATAAGGCTATTGAGAATATTCAGTTCTACTTTTACCGATTCAATATTTTTGTATATTTTTTCAAAATCCGTATAATAGCCATAATCCGCAATACTTCTGCGGAATTTTGAAAGCCATACTGAAAAATTTCGTTCCATGATAACCACTCCATTATTAATTGCTGATTAAAAGTTCCTGAATGATACCTCTGTTATTCCCACGACTGTTAATCATTCGTTTGGCTGAAACACGTTCAATCTGATAGTTCTGATATAAAACATCAAAGAAATCATCGTTTTCATCAGTATTTTTAGGATCGGAATTACTGATTAAGACAGTCGCCTGTTTTTTGCAAATGCTGTCGACAAATTTTCCGAGCAATACCTGTTCGTCATCATCAAATCCGTTCTCCGTGTAAGAAGTAAAAGAGGCTGTTCTGGTGAGCGGTCGGTAAGGCGGATCTATATAGACAAAAGTACGGCTGTCTATAAAATCATAACAGGCTCTGTAATCACCGCATTGTATGGTAACATTCTGTAACAGCCGGCTTACCTTACGAAGATTTTCACCATCGCATATAACGGGCTTTTTGTAAGAACCCATAGGTACATTGAAAACCCCTTTACGGTTGACACGGTACAGACCGTTAAAACACGTTTTATTCAAAAAAATAAATAATGTTGCCTGTTCCAGTTTGTTTTTCTCATCAGCATTGTTTTTAAGACTGTTAAAACGGTCACGCTTTTCTGAAAAAATCTTCTTTCTGTGTGGTGTATCCGCCTGTAAGAACAGATGCTGATATTGTTCCAGCTGTTCAATTAATTCTTCCACATGACACTGTATCTGCTGATAGGTGTTTATCAATTCAGTATTGATATCGTTTATCAACACTTCCTCACAATGAAAGTGCTCCAGAATATCAAATAATACAGCCCCTCCTCCAACAAAGGGTTCACAGTATTTTTGTATGTTAGCGGGATATTTATCCCTGATTATGTCCAAAAGCTGACTTTTTCCGCCTGCCCACTTTACAAAAGGTCGGGCTTCCTTAATCATATAATCACCTTAAATATCAATTCTGTCATAATCGTCAAAAAGACGTTTGTTTTTTGGGTAATAAAAGTCTATGGGAACACAAAAAATGTACTCCCATAGTAAAAAAATCATTCCGTATCCGTCAGTCTTTCATCATTGTCACAAGAACAGCTTTCTGTGCATGTAATCTGTTTTCTGCTTCGTCAAAAATCTCGTTGGCGTGTGCTTCCAGAACTTCCGCTGTAATTTCTTCGCCACGGTGTGCAGGCAGACAATGCAATACCATACAGTCCTTATTGGTATAGCTCATCAGTTCGCTGTCAACACAGAAACCCTTGAACGCTTTTGCCCTGTCTTTGGCTTCCTGTTCCTGACCCATTGATGCCCATACATCGGTATAGACAACATCGGCATTCTGTACCGCTTCTTTCGGAGAATGATATAAACCGAATTTATCCCCATAGGCTTTGGCAAATTCAAGAATTTCTTTCGGCGGTTCGTAACCTTCAGGACAAGCGATAGTCACACTCATTCCTGTTTTCAGTCCGCCGACAATGAGAGAGTTTGCCATATTGTTGCCGTCACCGACAAAACACATTTTCAGTCCCTCAAGTGTACCTTTGTATTCTCTTATCGTCATCAGGTCTGCCATTACCTGACAAGGGTGACAAAAATCTGTCAGTCCGTTGATAATCGGTATTGTGCCGTGTTCTGCGAGTGCTTCCACTTCTGCCTGTTCAAAGGTTCTTATCATGATACCATCAATAAAACGGGAAAGTACTCTTGCCGTATCTTCTACGGGTTCACCTCTGCCAATCTGCATATCGTTCGCCGACAGAAACAGCGGATATCCGCCCAGCTGATACATTCCCACTTCAAATGATACTCTCGTTCTTGTGGAGGCTTTCTGGAATATCATGCCCAGTGTTTTTCCTGCCAGTAACTTATGTTCAATTCCGTGTTTCTGTTCATATTTGAGCTGGTCAGCAAGATTCAGCATTTCGATAATTTCTTTTCCGCTGTAATCCAGCAGTTTCAAAAAATGTTTCATGTACAACGTATCTCCTTAATTACAATATTGTTCTTTCAAAAATAGCAAGACCTTTTTCAATTTCTTCCTTGCTGATGTTCAGGGGCGGTAAAAAACGAATCAGGTTTTTTGCGGTCAATACCAGCAGACCGTTTTCAACACACTTTGTTGCCACTTCTTTGGCATTGTCTTTTTCCAGCACAATGCCTATCATCAGTCCCATTCCTCTGATTTCTGCTACACCTTTCATCTTGGAAAGCTTATAACGGATATAGTCACCTTTAATACTGACTTCTTTCAGAAATTCTTCGTTAGCAACTCTTTTCAGCACTTCCAATGCTCCCGCACAGGCAACAGGATTTCCGCCATAGGTTGTACCATGTGTTCCCGGGGTCATCACATCTTTCAGCTTTTCATTGCACAGACAGATACCCATGGGCAGACCTCCGCCAATACCTTTTGCCGATGTGACAATATCAGGGTTTATACCGAACTGCTCATAACAATAGAATGTACCTGTCCGACCTGCTCCTGTCTGTACTTCGTCAATGATAAGCAACAACTCGTTTTCCTTACAGTATTCTGCCAGTTGTGCAACAAACGCCTTGTCAAGCGGATTGACACCACCTTCACCCTGAATCAGTTCTATCATTACCGCACAGGTATCATTGTCAACTTTTGCTTTTACACTTTCCATGTCATTGGCTTTGGCAAAACGGAAACCTTCGGTGAAAGGAAAAAAGTAATTATGAAAAACGTCCTGACCTGTTGCCGAAAGTGTGGTTACTGTTCTTCCGTGAAATGAATTTTCAAGTGTAACGATAACGGTTCTTTCTTTGCTGTATTTTTCAAAGCTGTATTTTCTTGCCAGTTTAATCGCACATTCATTGGCTTCTGCACCGCTGTTGGCAAAAAAGACTTTGCTGAAAGAAGTTATCTTACACAATTTTTCCGCCAGTTCTGTCTGTAACGGATTATAATATAAATTGGAAATATGCTGTAATTTGCCTGCCTGTTCAGATACGGCTTTTGTCCAGCCGTCATCACTGTAGCCAAGACAATTTACCCCTATTCCGCTGGTAAAATCAATATATTCTTTTTCGTTGATGTCCCACGCTGTAGCCCCTTTTCCTTTGACCAGTGCCACAGGGAAACGTCCATAGGTATTCATAATATATTGACTGTCATTTTCTTTTATCTGTTCAAATGTCATTACCATCTACCTCTGAAAGTTTTTCATTATCATATTCATAGGAATAGACAAATATATCTTCACGTTTCTGAAATCCCATACTGCTCCAGAATCCCTGTCCTGCGGAATTGTCGCAATAGGTAAATATATGTGTTTTGAGAATGCCTTCTCCTGCCAGTTTTTCAAGAGCGGTGGTTGCCAGTTTCTTAGCGATACCTTTTCTGCGGTATTGGGGCAACACCGCCATATGATGAATATATCCTCGTCTGCCGTCATGTCCTGCCAGCACCGTCCCTATGATTTTTCCGTCTGTAACGGCGACCTGACTCAGTCCTTTGTTTCGGTGAAGATAGCGTTCGATTTCTTCCTTTCGGTCTGCCTGCGACAACGCCCTTTTTGACGTTATCTGCCACATAGCGAAAACTTCATCGTAATCTTCATTTAACATTGCTCTTATCTGTACTTCGGACATAGTTCCACCTCGAAAATTTATTCATCAGTTATGATTGTCGGACGATTACCAGAACATGGTTCCGATACCCTCATCGGAAAACAGTTCTATCAGAATAGAATGTTCAATTCTGCCGTCAATGATATGCGTGCGTCTTACGCCACGTCTGACTGCTTCGACACAACAGTCTATTTTTGGTATCATACCGCCACTGATAATTCCCGAACGTTTGAGCATAGGCACTTCGCTGACATTGACTACGGGAATTAATGTATTTTCATCATCTTTATCTCTTAACAGACCTTTGATATCTGTCATCAGAATCAGTTTACAAGCCCCTAATTTTGCCGCAATTCTTGCAGCGGCAACATCGGCATTGATATTATAGACATTGCCGTCATAGCCACCTGCCACTGTGGAAATTATCGGCACATAGCCACTGTGAATGGTATCGTTGATAATTCTTTCATTGACTTCTCTGATTTCACCGACAAAGCCCAGATCTTCGGCTGACGGTAATTTATCCGCCATCAGCATTTTTCCGTCAAGACCGCATAAACCCATAGCTTTTCCGCCGTGTTCATTGAGATTCTGCACAAGGCTTTTATTGACTTTTCCTGCCAGTACCATCTGAACAATATCCATGGTTTCTTTATCGGTGACACGCATACCGTTGATGAACTTGCTTTCCTTGCCCGTTTTTTTGAGCATATCGCTGATTTCAGGGCCACCGCCGTGAACCAGCACAACATTAACACCTACCAGTTGCATAAGAACAATGTCACTCATGACGGCACTTTTCAGCTTGGGACTTATCATAGCATTTCCGCCGTATTTGACAACAATGGTCTGTCCGGCATATTTCTGTATGTACGGCAAAGCCTGCACCAGCACATGGGCTCTTTCTTCGTTTGAAATATCCATTGAAATTTTATATCCTTTCTCGTGTTTGGTTTAAGGGCTTTGCCCTTAAAAATCCCACAAGGGGCTTTGCCCCTTGACCCCATGAACTTTTTGAAAAAAGTTCAATCAAAAACTTGTGGAAAATCTGCAACAGCAAATTTTCATTAAAAAGCAGGGGGAACAATTTCCAGACCTGTTTTTTCGTCTATACCGAATACAATATTCATGTTCTGAATAGCCTGTCCCGCTGCACCTTTTACCATGTTGTCGATAGCCGATACCGCAATCAACGTTTGTGTTCTGGTGTCAACATGGAGGGAAACATCTCCGAAATTGGAATATTTGATATGGTGAATGTCAGCAACCTGCCCTTTGGGCAATACTCTGACGAAGTACTCATCAGCGTAGAAATCTTCATACACGTTACGGATTTTTTCTTCGGTTATGCCGCCTTTGAGAGGAGCATAAACGGTAGACAAGATTCCCCTGTTGACGGGCAGAAGATGGGGAACAAACGTAATTTTTACGGGTTGGTTGGCAAGATGGGATAACGTCTGTTCAATTTCAGGCGTGTGTCGGTGACAAGCTACTTTGTACGGGTGAAAACTTTCGTTAAGGTCGGTAAAGTGGGTATTCTGCGAAAGTCCTCTGCCTGCTCCCGTAGCACCGCTTTTACAGTCGGCAATAATTCCTTTTGTTCCGACAAGTCCTTTGGCAACGGCAGGACCTATTGCCAGAGGAACACCTGTGGTATAGCAACCGGGATTGGCAATGGTCTTTTTACCTTTTATATTTTCTCTGAAAAATTCAGGCAAGGCATATACGGAATTCTGATGTAATGCTTTGTCGGTATATTCTCCGCCATACCATTCTTTATAGTCGTCCTCGTTTTCCAGTCGGAAATCCGCCCCCAAATCAATAAAGATTTTATCCTTATCAAAACAGGTCTTTGCCAGTTCCTGTGATAAACCGTGTGGCAGTGCTGCGAATATCACGTCACATTTTTCGACTACATCATCAGCTTTTTCACATACCATATCGTTAAGCTGATAATAGGACGGATAGACTTCGCTGATAGCTTTTCCCTCAAAGCTAACGGAACTGATAGCTTTGATTTCTGCTTTCGGGTGTGTCATGAGTAGGCGTACCAGTTCAGCTCCTGCGTAACCTGTTGCACCGATAATTCCTGCTTTTATCATTTGTGTTTCATCTCTTTCGTTTATTTTTCAAGACTGCCATACTATGGGTTATCATTGGTCAGTTTTCATGATTTTCGTTATTCTGACACGAAACATCAATGTCACTTATATATTGCTGAGCATTGGACTGTATGATTTCTTCCAGTTTTTCAGAATAGGGTAA
>CACYBZ010000342.1 GCA_902772795.1 uncultured Ruminococcus sp.
ATACTGTCGGCAAATTTCCGATCCAACAGACTGTATTCATAGGCGTTATTGAATTCGTCCAGAATGAGCATATCCACCTGATGTGTTTGTAGAAGTGTTTCAGCTTTCTGCAACAAATCGTTGTGACATTGTGTAATTTCTATTTTATCCTGCAACGTCATATCAGCGGTGAAGCCGTAATTTTTGTTACAGCGTTGTATGGTAATGTTCGGCACAAATTGCAGAGCGTGCCATTCTGAACTTTCATTGCCTTTCATGAACTGGATAATATGTACTTTCATCTGACTTCCTGCCCCTCGCAAAGCCTGTCCGAGTGAAGCTGTTGTTTTTCCTTTTCCGTTACCGCAATATATCTGCAACAAATTTTAGATTCCCTCCTCTATTATCCGATAAATCCGTTTCATATCCAGATTTTGCCGTACTGTATCGGCTAAACGGTTGTATTGTTGTTCTTTGTACATTTGTCGGTCTGTTGCCTGTCCGTTGTAGGAAAGTCCTTTTCTGCGGAACAAGGCTTTAATGAGTTTTTCAGATACGGCTTTGCTGTCGAAAATACCGTGTATATACGACCCTGCCACATTGTCGTGATAAGCACCGTCAGAAACAGAATGGTCTTTGACAGTAAAATGGTTTTCGTTTACCATTGTTTTTCCCATATGGATTTCGTAACCATAAAATTCGGCATTGTGCAGTACAGCGAAAAATCCGCTTTCACATGAAATTTTTCCTGACACTTTTTTTCGGATTTTTTCCTTGTCAAATACGGTATGTATATCTAAAAGACCTGTTCCCGTAATTTCACCACCGTTTTCGCAGTGATGAGGGTCAGCGATGGTTTTTCCTAACAGCTGATAGCCTCCGCATATGCCGAAAATCGGTATTTTTTTTCGGTGACATTCTTTGATTTTTTCTTCCAGTGTGTTCTGGCGTAACCATTGCATATCGGCAACAGTGCTTTTTGTTCCGGGAAGAATAATCATGTCAGGATTTTGCAGATGTTCGGCACTGTCAACATAGCGTACAGATACGTTTTCATACTGATTGAAAACATCAAAGTCGGTAAAGTTGGCAATTTTGGGCAGTCGGATAACAGCAATATCGATAAGTGATGTTTCGTTTTTTTGTAGTGTTTCACACAGACTGTCTTCGCCGTCAATCTGACAGTCTGTATAGGGCACAACACCGAGAACAGGTTTTTTGCTACGGTCTTCCAGAATTTTCACACCGTCCGCAAAGAGATTTCTGTCGCCTCGGAATTTATTGACAATCAGTCCTTTTACCAGAGCGAGTTCATGTTTTTCCAGTAACAAAAGTGTTCCCAGCAACTGAGCAAATACACCGCCACGGTCGATATCGCCTGTCAGCAGAACAGGAGAGCGGACAAGTTCAGCAAGTCCCATATTGACAATATCATCTTTTTTCAGATTCATTTCCACAGGACTTCCTGCACCTTCAATGACGATAATATCATATTGATTGTCAAGTTTTTGGTAAGCGTCCATAACGTATGGCAGAAATTTCTTTTTGTTACGGAAATAGTCAAAAGCACGCATATTTCCATAGACTTCACCGTTGATAATGACTTGTGAGCCACTGTCTGTGGTAGGTTTGAGCAATATAGGGTTCATGGATACGTCTGCCTGAATCCGACAGGCTTCCGCCTGTACCACCTGAGCCCGCCCCATTTCAAGGTTGTCATGTGTAACGTAAGAATTCAACGCCATGTTCTGAGATTTGAACGGAGCAACTTTGTAGCCGTCCTGTACAAGGATTCGGCAGAGAGCTGTTGCTAAAAGACTTTTTCCTACATTAGACATTGTTCCCTGTATCATAATTGATTTTGCCATAGTCAGACACAATCCTTTCCAGTGTGCGGATAAGCAGTTGATTTTCTTTTTCGGTGCGGACGGCTATGCGGAAATAACCGTCTGTCAGATTACGGTAGTTGTTGCAGTTTCTGATGAGAATTTTTTGTCGGAGCAGCAGGGTATCAAGTGGTAAATCTGTTCTGAAAAAAAGAAAGTTGGCATGACACGCAAAAACTTCAAATCCGAATTTCTGCAGATGACCTTTCAGGAAATTTCTTTGAGTTTCCACATAATCCACCGTTTTTTCGATGAAATTTCTGTTTTCGAGTGCAGCAACTCCCGCAAGCTGAGCAATTCCTGACACACTCCAGCATGCCCCTGTATTTTCAATTCTGTCACACAGACGACTGTCACTGCACAGAAGATATCCCAGCCGTAGACCTGCCATAGCGAAAATTTTGGTAAAGGCTTTCAGAATAATGACATTGTCAGATACAACGTCTGTTTTGTAACGCTGACTATCCCTGACAAAATCCAGAAAACATTCATCGACAACCAGATAAATATTTTCGCAGTGACATTTGTCAATGATTTTGTGTATCAGTGGTTTGTCAATGAGATTGCCGACGGGATTGTTAGGATTACACAGAAATAAGATATCTGTGTCATGAAGATAATCCAGAACGGTTGCATCAAGTGTAAATTTATTCTGTTTGTCAAGGTTGAAGTACCGTATCGAACAATCAAATGTCTGTAAGGCTTTTTCGTATTCTGAAAAAGTGGGGGAAAGGAGCAAAGCGGTTTTCGGTTGCAAAGTCTGAACAATGCGGTAAATCAAATCGGAAGCACCGTTACCGCACACAATATTCTGTGTGCTGACATTTTCAAAATGTGAAATTGCTTTTTTCAGTTCTGTACAGTGAATATCGGGATATTGTTCTGCGATATGCCAGTTCTGAAAAACAGTTGTTCTGATATTTTCGGGAATACCCAGCGGATTGACGTTAGCTGAAAAGTCATACAGAACATCGTTCTGATAGATATTACCGCCGTGAACGGTTTTGGACATTGCTTTTTCCTCCTCAGGCAGGGGCTTCGCCCCCGCACCCCCACCGACTTTTGAAAAAGTCGGACAAAACTTTTTGTGAAAATTTGCGGTAGCAAATTTTAGCAGAAAACAGCATTGACGGACAGCAACAACAAAGTTCTGACAATAACAGAAAACAGCAAAGTAATCAATGTAGTGCAGTACATCAGTCTGTTGGTTTTTCGGATATCCACATTTTGAATTTCTCTGTCATCGTCACCGATGGTAGGTTTATGGCAAAGTTTTCCGAAATAGTAGGCATCACCGCCAAGTCTGACGTGCAAAGCTCCTGCACATACAGCCTCAGTCTGTGCAGAATTGGGGCTGGTATGGTTCAGACGGTCACGCAACCATATCTGAAAGGCGTGTTTTCCGTCAAGACCGATGATACGGGCGGAAATAATCATTAGCAAAGCCGTCATTCTGGAGGGAATAAAGTTGAAAATGTCATCTGCTTTTGCCGAAAATTTTCCGAAATAAAGATACTTTTCATTTTTGTAACCCAACATGGAATCCATCGTATTGACGGCTTTATACAGAAATCCTGAAACCGCACCGCCGAAAGTCATATAAAACAAGGGAGCAGTAACACCGTCAGAAGTGTTTTCAGCGATTGTTTCCACAGTGGCTTTGACAATTCCCTTTTCGTCCAGAACAGCGGTATCACGTCCGACTATCATTGCCACACAGTTTCGGGCTTTGGCAATATCATGTTGTTCCAGTGCATAAAAGACTTTCATACTTTCTGTGTGCAGACATTTCGGAGCCATCAGGTAGTAGCAGAAAATACTTTCCATAGCAATTCCTGCCCACCGACTGATATGATAACACAGTATAAGAATGACAAGAGGTATTCCCGTAGAAACGATAACCACTGAAATCCACAGCAGAAAACCGCCCAGTATTTCTTTACGGGGAAGAAGTTTTCGGAAGAAGCGTTCAAAAAGAGAAATTGTTTTTCCGATAAGTCGCACAGGGTGTGGCAGGGAATACGGGTCGCCAAGCAGACAGTCAAGCAGAAATCCGAAAAGCAGTGGCAATATTCCTGTAAGAATGTTCATCGGATTTTCTCAACGATGTTCAGTGTGCCGTTTTCAAAATCACAGATGTAACCGCAACCGTTACCAAGCATATAGTCATAGAAATCTTTTTTCGGACGGCAGAGTGTTTCAAAAGTCGTCATGATAGTGCCTCCGTGAATGACAAAGGCAAGAACACCGCAGTCTTTGAAGCGTTCAGCAGTTTCCAGAACAGCCGTGACACATCTGTTTTTGAAGTGTTCATAGTTTTCGCCGTTCGGGAAAGAGGCTTTTCCTTTTTGGGTAATCATATTCTGAAAATTAGGGTCTGTACTTAAATCTTGATAAGTCTTGCCCTCAAAGTCGCCAAAATTACACTCATGCAGTTCATTGACAATATGTATTTCTTTTTCAGGATAGATGATTTCGGCAGTCTGTAAACATCTTTGCATAGGACTGGATACCAGTACATCAATGTCGGGATAAATTTTTTGTCTGACTTTGTTTTCAATTTCAGCAATACCGATATCGCACAGGGGAATATCCTGTGAACCGATATATCTTTTTTCGATATTTCCTGCTGTTTTGCCGTGTCTGATGAAAATAATACGCATGTTTTTACTCCTTTAATATAATGACTGTTCCGCAAACGATTCTTTCCACCGTTTCGGAATGTTCTGCAAGGATACAGCCGATTTTTCCGACTTGTTCCCGCCATACTCTTTCTGATTTCTCTATGGGAATAATGCCGTTACCGATTTCGTTCATGATGATAATGACATCAGGATTGTTTTTTATCAACTGTTCTGTGAACAAAAACGGATTTTCATTTTTTTCGGTCAGTATCTTTATTATTCTATCATAGTTGTCAATACATTTTCTACTGTAAATTGCAGAAAACGGACATTTATCGACATCAAAAATATCGTTTGGTGTAATTCCGTACTTTTTTCGGACAAATTCCCGTTTTCCCTGATACAGACCGCCTGTAATCAATCTCATAAGATAGTCCTCCTGTCAGCTGTCAAAATTGGCGAAAGCCAATTTTCTTTAAAGTTTCGGTCAAGCCTTTTTAAAGGCTTGTGGGGTCGAGGGGCAAAGCCCCTCGTGGGATTTTTAAGGGCGAAGCCCTTAAACTAAAAAAATTTAAAAAATTTCAAAAAAACATTTGACAAATCCTTAATCATAGGTTATAATAGCATAGCGGTTTACGAGATGTAACTCAGTTTGGTAGAGTGCTACGTTAGGGACGTAGATGCCGCAGGTTCAAGTCCTG
>CACYBZ010000343.1 GCA_902772795.1 uncultured Ruminococcus sp.
ACGGCGGCTGTAAAGACTGCTTCTGACTTTGATTCTGCTATGAGTCAAGTGGCAGCGGTAGCAGGTGCGACAGGAAAAGAATTTGATACTCTCCGTTCAAAGACTCGTGAGATGGGCAGTAAAACCAAGTTTTCAGCCACAGAAGCCGCCAACGCTATGAATTACATGGCGATGGCGGTGCGCCCAGATAGGGCATAATAAGAAGTAGAACTAATGGTACTATTACATAAGATAACGTGTAAGGCGAACTGTCTGACCGAAAGGCGAAAGCTGATACGGGAACATAGCACGACAGGAAAGCGGTAAGTTGCCAAAGACAATGAGGCACGACTGAACTGCAACGCCAAGCGGATATGAGGATAATCCTGTATTTGGTAAGGTGAGTTTCGAGTTTCGTTTGTCATGCGACAAGGGAAATTGTCTGACACCCTTGACACAGGTACAAATAAAGTCCAGCCATATTTATTTGGTTATCAGAAAACCTGTGAAACCTGCAAGAGAACTTGTGGTAAAGAAACGAAAGCCTATCCGACAATCCGCAACCAAATTATTATGCTAACTGGGGATACCCTAAACGAAAATGCCAAAAGGCTATTGTTTACAGAACATGAATATTTCGCATGGGTACGGAGCTCTCGTAGTAGTCAGGTGCGTTAATAACGCAATAACGGCGAAGGGGAGCAGTTGTTACGCACTAAAATTAAAAGTTGATTAGGAAGGAATACCTTAATGAAACCAACAACAGAAATTTTAGCGAATATGAACAGAAACTCAAATAAGAACAAGAATGAAGTGTTCACACGGTTATACCGTTATATGCTCCGTCCAGACCTTTATTACATAGCGTATGAAAAGCTATACCCTAACAACGGAGCAGCAACAGAGGGTGTAAATGATGATACGGCCGATGGTTTCAGTGTTGAAAAAATCAACAAAATTATTGAAGCACTCCGTAATGAAACATATATACCACACCCTGTAAGACGCACATACAGAAAAAAGCCTAACGGAAAAATGCGTCCTCTCGGAATACCGACTTTTACAGATAAACTTGTCCAGGAAGTACTGCGTATGATTTTAGAATCTGTATATGAACCAGTGTTTGTAAAACAATCACACGGATTCAGACCCGGAAAAAGCTGTCATACAGCACTGAAAGACCTTAAAGGAAATTTTATTGGAGCAAGATGGTTGGTAGAGGGAGATATTAAGGGGTGCTTTGATAATATCAATCATAAAAAACTGGTTGAGATAATCGGAAAAAAGATAAAGGACGCACGGCTCATTAAACTGATATGGAAGTTCTTAAAAGCAGGATATATGGAGGATTGGAAGTACCATTCTACCTATAGCGGTACACCGCAGGGAGGGATTATTTCTCCATTACTTGCAAACATATATCTTCATGAATTAGATGAATTTGTAATCCAGATGGCAGAAAAGTTCTATATGCCGCCAAAGCAAAAATGTAATACAGAATATAATGTTATGGCAAGCAGAGTAGCCCGTATGAACCCTAAAATCAATTCATCAGAGGGTTCTGAAAGGGAAATGCTTATAGAACAAAAGAAAGAATTAAGAAAAAAGCTGCTTAAAATTCCGTGCAAGTCTCAAACGGATAAAAGAATAGTATATGTCCGTTATGCGGATGATTTTCTAATGGGAGTAAACGGCAGTAAAGAGGATTGCGAACAAATCAAGAAAAAGCTAACGGAATTTATATCCACGGTTTTGAAGATGGAACTTTCACAGGAGAAAACCCTGATAACACACAGCAGTGAAAAAGCACGATTTTTAGGCTATGATGTAAGCGTAAGACGAAATGGTGCGGCAAGAAAACATGGCAGTCTAACAAGCAGGACACTTAGTCAGAAAGTAGAACTGAAAGTTCCGCTGAATGACAAAATAACAAAATTCTTGTTCTTGAAAAATATTGTGAAACAGGATAAAAGGGGTAATATCTATCCCAATGTAAGGAAAGAATTACTGCATTGCAGTGACCTTGAAATAATTTCCGCATACAATGCGGAAGTCAGAGGAATATGCAATTATTACTCTTTGGCTTGCAATATAAATGACCTCGGTTATTTTACCTACCTGATGGAGTATAGTTGTCTGAAAACATTTGCACATAAGTACAAATGTTCACTGCCTAAAATAATCACTAAGTTCAAAGACGGCAAAGGACAATGGGGTGTGCCTTACGAAACCAAACAGGGCAAAAAACGCTCCTATTTTGTCAAATTAAGTGACTGCCGAAAAAGCATCGTCTTTAGTGATAATATAAACAATTCAGCAGTAATGTATAAAAGCTCACGCACAACGCTTGAAAAGCGATTGAAAGCGTGTGTGTGCGAGTTGTGCGGCACTACAACAGCAGAACATTATGAAATACATCATGTTCATAAAGTAAAAGACCTGAAAGGCAAAGAATACTGGGAACAGATTATGATAGCTAAGAAAAGAAAAACCATAATTCTTTGTCGTGAGTGCCACATTAAAATTCACAATCAATGAGTTTCATAAAACATATAGTAACAATGGAAAGCCGTGTGCATCGAGAGGTGCAAGCACGGTTTGGAGAGAGGACTGTGCAAACCTGTTGCAGAAATGTAATAAGGCGGCACTTTCCTACTCTACGGCTGGAAAACA
>CACYBZ010000344.1 GCA_902772795.1 uncultured Ruminococcus sp.
AAAAGTTTCGGTCAAGCCTTTTCAAAGGCTTGTGGGGTTCAGGGGCAAAGCCCCTGATGGGATTTTTAAGGGCAACGCCCTTAAACTTGAAGTATTTTCTGTTTGCCGTTCCACCTGTACTTTATCACCGTAATGAAATCGCTGTCCTTGTCGTGGAAGAGTTCGGCGATTTCCAGTGCAGAAACACTGTTATAACAGCCCCATAACGCCTGTGAATTGACAATATAGCCAAATTTCAGCTTTTCCAGTAATGCAAACATTTCACTGACATTGTTATCGTCCACGCCTGCGAAAGCCTCATCAAGAGCAAGAATCTTCGGTGCCTGTTCGCCTGCCTTTTCATACTGTGCCGATACGGCTGTAAAAAGCGGTATGTATAACGACAATGCCCTTTCCCCTCCGCTGAATGTATTGAAACGGCTGTTTGTCAGTTCCTTAAATTCTTTCATTTTAGGGTCTTTGTACTTCAGCACGAACTCGAACCAGTTGCGGAAATCCAGCACATCTTTGATAATATCCGCATAATTGATATCTTCACCCAGTTCTTCACGTCTTTTGCGTTCATACTCTATCTTACTGCGAAAATGTCTTGTCAGTTTTTCAATATCACTGGTATTAATCCATTGTTTATCCTTGCTGAGTAATTTGTTCAGTTCGTCAAACCGAAGTTCATTTTTCCCCATATCCTTTTTGGGAGTCCATACCAGTCGGAATGTCAGCCCCATAGATGTTCTGATTTCTGACATCATATCACACATGGATTTTACCCACTCATTACTTTCTCGTATTCTGCGGGAAAGCTTTTTACTGATGGTATTAAGTAAAATATCCTTGAACATATTTTCTTCTTCTGTCCGAAGTAACAGTCTGTCATGTTCTACCGAACTTTCCAGTGCATTTTTGAAATCTGTCGGAGAAACGGCTCTGGACTGCCATACAAGCGTAATTTTCACCCTTGAACGGACAGTTTCCGCATCGGGATTTTCAAAGAAACTACCGTAAAGAGGTTTATAGTCTGCGGAAAGAATATTGGAATGTTTTCGGTAGCAATCAAACAACCGCTGTGAAATATCGTTGATACTTTTTCTGTCATCTCCTGCACTGACAAGCAAAACTGATTTTTCGGCATAATCTTTCAGTGTTCCATTTTCCTTTGCCATAACAAACCCGAGTTCCAGTTCTTCGCTGAAATATTCTGCCAGTAATTTTTCCTGTTCGGAAATTGTCTGTAAACCTTGCTGAATGTTTTCCAGATTGTTGTGAATATGCACTATTCTTTCTTTTAAGCGTATAATATCATCATCACAGTTTTTCTTGTCCTTTTCCAGCAGAATAAGCTGTTGGTGAATGTCATCAATCCTGTGACTTCTGTCAATATTTTCGGGAGCGTTCAGAAACTGGTCACATAAATTTATCGTCAGACGATATTGTACTATTCTGTTTTCCAGTTCATCAAGTTCCTTTCCGAACTGATTTTTGTCATTTTCCGCCTGTCCAATCTGTTCCCTGATGTTTCTGCACAGTTGTTCGGCGTTGCCTTTTTCTTTGATACAGACAATACTGTCCAGCAAAAGCTGAATATAATTCTCTGTATCTTTCAGCAGTTTTTCAAAGAAACGGACTGTTTTTTCACAATTCGGAAATTCCAGACATACTTCTTCCCTTTTCTGATATAATTCACTGAGTTTTGTTTTCTGTCTGACACAGATGCTTTCCTGTTCTCTGAAATTTTTCAGGGCATTATCTGTATTTCTCTGACTTTCGGCAACTAAATTGACTGCTGTATTCAGGTCGGAAATATCACTGGTTTTGTCAAATTCCTGTTCCAAAGTCCGTTTTTTGTCAGCGACAGCAATCATTTTACTTTCATATTCGTCATGCAGGATTTTCATTTCATTGAACTGCTGTTCCAGCAAATAAATCTGTTGCTGACGATATTTTTTTCGGTTTTCCGCACCAATAAAGCATACATTCTTTTCGGCAACACTGTGACCTGAAAGAACACCGTTGCGATAATATCCGTCTGATGAAATGCTGACTTTATTGGCAAATGCAGATAAAACTCTTTCTGCCACATCAGAAAATTCGCTTTTCTGTATGACAATCTCAAAACAGGTATTCTCGTTCTTTTCGTCTGATTCATCGGGAATAAGATAACTGTCGGAAAAGTGGGAAAGAATTGTCATGGCTTTTTCTTTCTGATTATCGGGAATAACCAAAGCATCCAGCAATCCCATATCGATAATCTGTGCTTCTGTCAAAGCTCTTGTTTCCTGCGGTACACTCTCTTTAAAGTCGATACACTCGTAAAAAGAACAGAAATCAATTCCATTTTCCTGTAATGCTTTTCGTGCTTCCGCTACTTTTGCCGAACGTTCAGGAACGGGGTCAGTCATATTTTGGAGTTGTGTCATCTGACGATGGATTTCATTTAACTTTTCCCGAATATTCTTTTTTTCCTGTTTCAATTCCAAAAGTAAAGTTTCCTGTTTCACCATAAGGGACATTTTGCTTTCTGTCAAAAGGCGGTTGTATTCATTTGCCGAACCCTGTGACTCATAATGTGTTATCAGATATTCTGCTTGCTTCAGAGTAACATCGTCAATAATGTACTGCGTGTTTTCCCTTACGGAAATATATAACCGTTCTATCATTTCATTTTTCTGATTGTCAAGTACTTCGTTTACTTCCTGAAGAGAAAGTTCTGCCTGTTGGTGGAGATACTGTAACTGTGCAAGTCTTTCCTGTGATTTATCATATATTTCCTGTTGCACTTCATACTGTCGTATAATATCCGACACTTTTCTGATTTTTTCCTGAAAAGACTGATATTCTTTTTTGTAGGATTCATGCGGTAATAGTTCTTCGCTTTGCAAAGTGGAAAGAAAGACATCGTAAAAAGGAAAACTGTGATGTTGATAGACGGTTATTTCTTCCAGCAAGCGGGAAATTTCAGCTTGTTTCTTTTCCAATACCGTGTTGTATTTTTCATACTGTCCGTACTGTTGCGTGAGAATTTTTGTTTTCTCTTCTATACGCTGTTGTTTGTCACGGCTGTTCTTCTGCGTCTGCGACAAATAGCGTTCTGTTTCTGCTTTCTTTTTGAGTTGTTCCTGAATGTCGCTGATATCCAGATTATCCAGCTCAATATGCAGATTATCCATTGTCTGCTGTATCGTTTCCGACTGTCGGGTATATTGTTGGATTTCGTCTTGAATATGTTGTATTTTCTTTTTGGTGCTGTCTGCTTCGCTCTGCATTCTGCGATATTCTTTATATTTGTTCAGATATCTGACGGCTTTCAGCCAAAGCATATAGCGGTTATAACGGTCATATTCATCAGCAATATATTTGGCTTCGCCCAGTGCCTGCACAGCGATTTCGATTTTGTTGTGAGCATCTTCGATTTTACTCATAGCATCTGCCATAGGGTGCAAATCATAATCGGAAAGTGTCTGCAAGGACTCATTGAGGATAGCATATAATTGTGCAGGTTTAAGATTTTCTTTTGATGCCAGTTTTGACGAACGGGTTTTAATCAGAATATTGGTCAGCTGGTCAAAATCGTCAATTCTCTCTGCGGGGATACCGAAAATTTTATCGGCAACCATAAGTTTATAGTCGTTGGTTTTGTCGGTAAAGATATTCTGTTCACCGAGATTTTTTTTCAGTGTTCGGGCATCATGAGGAATAATGGTACTGCCTACGGCTTTGTAAAGGGAAAAATCTATACCTATTCTTCTGCCGTCCATAAGACAGAACCCCCATGTATTCATATTTCTGCCTCTTTTAGCATGAAGTCCTATACCGATAGTACGGTACTGTTGTCCGTCAGGTTTGACAAATTCCATCCATATGTAGCCTGTACTTTCTTCCTTGCCACTGTCCTTGTCGCCTATGAGATAAAATTCCATTTTTCTGTCACGACTGCCGAAAGGGTCAAGTCTGGAAGGCTGTCTGTCACCGTCCAGAATATAGGGAATAAAACTTTGTGTGGTAATGGATTTTCCCGAACCGTTCGACCCCCTGAGTAATATTTTTCCGTTTTCGGGTGTA
>CACYBZ010000345.1 GCA_902772795.1 uncultured Ruminococcus sp.
GCTGTCGTCCGTAAAACGTGAATGTTTTCGGATAAGTTCATCTTTTTTCAGACAGTATTTGATGTTACGAAACTCATAAGGAGAACCTGCTGTATCTCCGCAGACTGCTCCTAACATTATTGTCATAGCGTTATTATCTTGTGTATTGTTTTGAAATACATTTATTCTTTTGTTCATTACTGTTCACCTCCATAAAGCCGGACACAAAAATCAATGACATCAATCAGTATATTTCGCAGACAGGTGTCCGTTTTGCTCAGTATAATTTCTCTGAATGCATAGGGAATAGGATAAATCGTTTCGGCAATACTGCCGGCAATAGCGGCAAGACTTTCACTGTCACCGCCTAGGGAAACTGCTCTGGCAATGACATCGGCAAAGTTTTTTCCCTCCAGAAAAGCAACGACAGCTACGGGAACACAGTCCTGGCACAACGTGGAAAACTGATATTGGGGACGAATCTGTTCAAGAGTGAAATTGATGTTATAATACCATTTTACATAGTTTACGATGTCTTGTTTGGTTCCTCCCGAACGCAAAATATAGATACAACCCGCTACTACTTTAGCACCTTTCACACCTTCATAATGATTGTGTGTGATTTCTGCAGTGAATTTTGCTAACCGTTCTGCTTCTTCCAATGATTTGGCGACCCACCCTGCATAGGAAACTCTGATAGCTGAGTCATTATCAGAACCACAATAGGGTGTATGCGAAGAAGAAAACAACCATTGCCAAAAATTCCGTTTATAGTTGACATGTCTGTATTTTTCTCCGAGAGAGACAACCTGTTTCACTATACAATGCCGAAAAATACTGTTGTACTCAAATAATGTTGTTGTTTTGTCGGCAAGCTGAAACAATGCATCATCAATTCCCAGAGCTATTGCACAAGTCAGCACAGTTGGTGCCGAAAAACGGGAATCGTGACGAAGCAGTTCCGTTTGTTCAGGATAATATTTGTTCGGATTATTCTGATAAAAACTTCCGATGATATTACCGCAGACTGCTCCCAACATCATGGTTCTGACGTGATCACTGTGATAAGTATCGTCTATGATACACCATTTTCCTGTATGGATATCTCTTAACAGCGATTTTCCGTCAGACATATTCTGCAGAGCAACACTGTCTGTATGAAGTTTTGCCTTTGTTGTCAGACAGTACAGTCCGTAAGAGTGAAAATCTTTTCGGTAATCACCGAAACGGCCAATATATTCATAGATGTCCGTAATTACCCCTCCCCATGTCAGAAGTTTTATCCGCAAAAACGTTCTGACAGCACTGATTCACGGATTGTTTTTTGTCTGCGACTTTTTTATCATCATGCCGTTGACAAAAACATACCCGTTTGAGGTGGTGTTATTGTTCAGGTCAATCGGATTGCCATCGTCATCAGTAGGAACTACGGTGGTGGGTGTGAGCGGAAATTCCTTGTTTTTTTCTTTTTCCGTCAGGTCAAAGACATCTTCTATTTTAGGGTACAGACGGTAAACCGAACAATAGGAAATACCTGTAGGCAAGATAAGGAAAAAAGAAAATATCATTATCGAAATGCCTAAAACAGGATACGGTGTCAGCATAGATACCGTAAGACAGGCAGATATCAGCACACAGGTAGTCACCAGAATATAAAAATTCATAGGTAATTCCCCTATTGCCATCAGTGCAGCATTTTTGAAATAATAGCGTAATTCCAGTTTCATTGTCACAGTAAGTATCGGCAGGGAAAATGTCATGAACAGTAAAAACAACGCAATCAGTACCGCTACAAACAACGGTGCATAAAAAATCTTGTCCATCAGTGCCAGTTTATAATAGAAAATCAGGCTGTAGTACGAAATAATAAAAGCAATATATATCAGAACACCATACAGACCAAAATATTTTGCGTTATTCTTTACCCCTTTTTTAAATGATTGCCATGCGGATACAGGTTTTGTATGAATTTTTACAACGTCTTTGGTGATTTGTGTGATACCCGCAAAAAAAGGATAGACCAATGGTATGACCAACCCCAGAAACCACATATTTTCAGATTGTTTTGTCAGTAATGCCGTACCATATACCAATCCGCCTGCCAGAATAAGCGGTAATAAAAAAAACAGATTTCCTAAGAACATGGTCTTGAAATTGACAAAATATAATTTGAAAAAGCCATCTCTTTTTTTGCTGTTGTCTATCATAGTATTAATCCCATCTTTACGAAAAATTAAAAATTCCTGCAAAAAGTGTATTGAGTACAGCATCGATCATAGAACTGATTGACAAAGCAATCAAGATAAAGCTGTTACTGATGATATACGCATACATACTTTGCGATGTCGGTGACGGTGTGCCTTTGACTTTGGCAAGCAGTGTACGGGAAAACTGTAGTGTGTTTTTTCCCTGACTGATGAGTGCCAGTGTGGAAATAACCGAACCACTTAATATCACCAGCAGAAAAAATCCTACACCGCCGAATCCGTAATATTTATACAAATATCCCCCCGTCAGACTGATACCAAATCCTTTGAATCCGATAAGCAACGGAACACTGACCATTCCCCATAAAGAAAGACCAAACAGAATATTGGCAGTAAAAAAAATAAAATTTGCTGTCAGCGATGCTATAAAACTATACAAAGCAGTCTGGTTACATCTGGCGTGAAAGTCAGAGGTGAAAAGAAAATCCAGTCGGGAAATTAACTGTGTGTCAGCATTGCCTGCACATACTGCTCCGAAAATCATGCCGACAGTAAATGACGTTAGCAGAAGAATATTTGTGGTATACCGCCTGAAAAAGTAACGGAAATATTTTGGATTTGTCTTTTGGTTTGTTACCGCTAATAAGCTTTTCATAAGAAACTCCCGTCATATAGTACTTTATGGCATTATATGAATGTCCTGACTTACCTATGATAGGCATTAGTAGAATATGACAGGATTTTCCGAAAAAACTTCTGCCTGTGTGGTTAAAAATCAGATAATGATGGTCAACATCTGCGTACGCAGATGCTGTTTTGAATTTTTATCTGTTAAAGGGCTTTGCCCTTTAACATCCCACAAGGGGCTTTGCCCCTTGACCCCACCACTTTTTGAAAAAAGTGGACAAAAACTTTTCATTGTCATAGCTAAAGGTTATTTTTTTATATTATGGTAGAAAAACAATCTCAACTGTTCAGGCAGAAAAACTTTTTTATTATCGGTACTGCGTTCAACAAAACAACGATTCAATAAGAAAATATTTTGTGAATATACGCTGTTTGTCACCCTGAACGCAGTGAAAAATCTTAAAGAAGATTCCTCACTTTATTCAGAATAACAAATGTTTGTACAATTTTTCAAACACATAGTTTTTTTATTTGCCAAGTTCATTGGCACGGTTTGTACAGGCTTCCATAGCGTCTTTGATATTCTGATAAAATCCGCTTTGGTTGAGTACGCTGAGTGAAGCGAGTGTTGTTCCGCCGGGGGAGGACACTTTTTTGATAAGTGTGTCAACGTCATCACCTGAACGTAACATCATTTCTGCACTGCCTTTCAATGTGGCACAGATAAGTTCCATGGCAACATTTTCATCAATACCCGATTCTCTGGCATAGTCACGCATTGCTTTGGCAAAAAGATAAATATATGCAGGACTGCTTCCGTTAACCGAAATAACAGTATTCATCTGACTTTCAGGCAGAACAGCACATACTCCTGAACTGGCGAAAATACTTCTGACACTGTCAAAATCATTTTCGCTGATATTCTCCGACGGACAGAGGGCAGTTGCTCCGCAACCGAGTAACAAAGGCGTATTTGGCATTACCCTTACACAAGGACAGTTCTTTTCCAGTGAGGAAACAACATAGTGAATAGAAATTCCCGCAGCTATGGAAATAACTACTTTATCCTCTGTGACAGACGATTTGATTTGTTGCAGAACTTCCGCATAATTCTGAGGTTTCACTGCCAGAACAATAAAATGACTTTGTTCCACAACTTCGCTGGCACTCTGACAAGTATGGACACCTTTTTCTTTTATGGAAGCCAGTTTTACTGTGTCGAGGTCAAAGACAAAAATATCTTCTGCCTGTGTCACACCGTTTTTTATCATACCGTTAATAATGGCATTTGCCATGTTTCCTGCTCCGATAAACCCTGTTTTTTTCATCTTTATCACTCCGAATATGTTATACTTAATCTACATCGTTCATTATAACACTTTATTTTTTTATTACAATCATTTTTTGGAATACGTCGGGCGACTGAAAAAAAATTTACAGAAATGTAATAAATGTACTTGACATATATTACAAGACTGTAATATAATAGCGCTGGTAAAAGATACCGATTTGTAATTTTATAGTGGAGGTTTTAAGGATGTCTTCAAAGAAACTCATATCGATATTGCTTATTGCATCTATGCTGGTAAGCACATCTGTTCAAGTTTCAGCGATAAATACACAACCGCTCACTGTCGAAGAAAGTACAGTGACAGAGTCAGCAAGTGAAGTCAGTACAGAAGAAAGCAGTAAGATATTTTTCCGTGCAGGCAGTACAGAGGCAGTACAGACGGAAAGTTCCACAGAAGATACCACAAAGTCAACCAACAGTAACAGTGGTAAAAAGGAAAGCGGAAATGTTGTTGACACACCCGTTATCAAATCGATTGTCACATCAGTAAAAAGTGTTGTTCTGGAAAACGGAACAAGTCAGAAAATTGATATAGAAACAGACCCGTCAGATATTGACAGGGCATCTTTGAAATGGCAAAGCACGAATAATGATATTGTTGAAGTAGATAACGACGGTAATATTACCGCAAAAAGTGTGGGAAGTTGTACTGTAAAGGTATACGCATCTGAAAGCAGTGATGTATATGGCTACTGTGCCGTTACCGTTACCCAGAAAGTACAGGAATTTGCTTTTAAAGATGTTCCCAAAGAGATGAAGGTAGGGGAAAAGATTTCTGTATCCACCAATATGATCCCTTTGTATTCCACCAACAAGGTGCTCAGATGGACAAGCAGTGACAAAACTGTTGCTACAGTTTCTCAGAGAGGTATCATTACAGCGGTCGGCAGCGGCAGTTGTACGGTTACAGCTACAACTGCTGATGGAAGTGAAATCAGTAAAAGTTTTGATATTGAGTGTACAGGAAAAGTGGTAGAACTGCCCCCCGTCACAAAAGCTGCTGCGATTTCTGTTGCTACAATGAGAAAGTTTATCAGTAACGGTGATTCTTTCCAGATGGAAGCTACAGTTTCTCCGTCAGGTACAACGGATAAATCCCTGCAGTATACCAGCAGTAACGATAAAGTTGCAACCGTAGACGAAAACGGGAATGTACAGTCTGTTGCTAAAGGTACCTGTGTTATCTATGTGGCTACCAAGGACGGCAGTAATCTCAGAACAGGTTGTGTATTGACGGTCGAGGATAAAGCAACGTCCATGCAGTTCAGCAGGAAGTCAGTTGTTTGTTACGTCGGCAATACGGTAGATCTGAAACCGAAGGGTGTTCCCAGCGGTACATGTCCGTCAGATGTTGTATATAAAAGTAGTGATGAATCTGTGGCAACTGTTGATGCAAATGGTATAATCACCGCTGTGGCAAAAGGAAGTTGTTCTGTTTTTGGTATTTCTGCTGACGGCGAAACAATATATGACCGGAGCAGTATCACTGTCAATCAGCCTGTATCGTCCATTAAAATTTACGGCGATGACACTGTCGTCAAGGGAAAGACAACTGCTTTGGTAGCGAAGCTTCTTCCCGGTGACGCTGATAACAAAGACGTTACCTGGAGCAGTAGTAACAGCAGTGTTGCTATAGTGGCTTATGACGGTGTTGTATATGGTCTGGAACCAGGAGAAACAACCATTATCTGTCGTTCCAGAGATGGTTCAGGTGTGCTTGCCACAAAGAAAATTATCGTGGAAGAAGAACCTGACATTGTACATCAGTTAGTAAATATCGCTGTAGCACAGGCAGGAAACGGCCCGAGTAAATATCGTCAGTGGTTTTATGATTACGAAGGCTGGGGAATCCCATGGTGTGCTGTATTCGTATCATGGTGTTTCAGACAGGTTGACGGTTTAGGTAAATATATCGTTGCTTCCGATGGTGCAGGTTCTATCGCAAGAGAAAGTGTTGCGGCAGGTCTGAGTGGCAAATGGTATGAAAGTGAATATACTGATTCTACTACGACACCGCAAATCGGTGATGTTATCGAGTTCGTCTGGAACTATGAAGGCAAATATGCTTATCAGGACATCTATTTCAGTGACCACGTCGGTCTTGTCTATAAGGTCGATGATGATTACGTTTACACCGTTGAGGGAAATGCCGGAGCGACCAATGATACCAGTTCGGTAAAATTGAGATCGTACAGCAGAGAAAGCGGAGCTATCAACGGCTATTACAGACCCGATTATACAGAATAATCTTACATAATCACATACACCAAATCCCCCGTTTTACTGACGGGGGATTTGGTGTTTTTCGGTGAGTTTACGCAAAAAAATCAAAGTTTCGGTCAAGCCTTTTTAAAGGCTTGTGGGGTTCAGGGGCAAAGCCCCTGATGGGATTTTTAAGGGCAACGCCCTTAAACTATTCTACAACAATGACACGTTTATATCTTTCTGCACCGACTGATGTATATTCCAAACAAACGGCTGAGAGCTGTCCGTTTTCCGCTACAAAAATCTGTGCATCGGCAATATTATCATCTGCCAGTGTTTTTGAGAGATTTTCCTCATAATGTGAATAGGTTGCCTGATCGTACTGTTTTTTGTAGTCGTTTTCAAGTGACACTTTCACCTTTTCTTTCAGTTCATCATAGGACATTCCCAGTCTTTCTGCAAATTCAGCATTGCTGACAAGATTACCTGTGTCAATATCAACATTGTAAATATAGAAATTCGCCAGTCCGCCGAAACTGGAAACATGTGAAACAGAAATACTGACTACCCCATTAATGATATAAGCATCATAATCCATACTCAAGGTAATCATACTGACCTTGTCAGCCATTTCCTTATCGGCTTCATCAAAGTAACGTTTGCAGTCACTGATAATCTGTTCATTGACATCATCAAATGAAACACCGGCAATATTGTTGATTTTGGGTATACGCATGGTGACATCATATGCATTTCCTACATTGTCAGTATATTGGTAATTTTTTTCCATTGCCGAAACAACACAGTCTTCTGCATTAAGCGTGACGGTAGGTGCTTCTGTCGGAAATTGTGTAGCGGGAACAGTCGCCGCTACTGTGGGGACTTCTGTCGGCATTGTTGCCTGATTTCGTACCTGAGATTCAGAGACGGCTTCCGTTGTTTTTGTGGTTGGTGTTGTTGCTTCGCTGTTTGTATGTTCTGCTTGTGGTATATTGATGTTGAAATCTTCACAAGCCGTTAGTGTAGCCAGAACAGCACAGAACAGACACACTACGATTAACCTTTTCATCATACAAATCACTACCTCATTATTGTACGTGAATCATAAATCATACATGATTCAAAGACGTAATTTTTCCGGAAAGTTTTGTTCTGATTCTGAAAAATCAGTACTTCCTGAGAAAGACGATTAGAAAATCTTCCGCATACTTATCAATCAAGAATCATTCGTACACCACCATAAATGCCGGCATCATTGCCTAAATCTGCCAGTTTAAAGTAAGTGTTCCTTGCTGCATGAAATGCATACTGCTGATAATAATACTGTACCTTCTCAATAAGTGGTGCACCGGCTTTCGACATTCCTCCGCCTATGACAAATACCTGCGGATTGACAACACAGGCTATCTGTGAAAGTCCTCTGCCCAAAATTTTTGCGGTTCTGTCAACCATTTTTTCTGCAACTTCGTCCCCGTCTTTGGCACAATCAAAAATATATTTGGCAGTTACTTCTGCATCGTTCAACGTGGTTTTTACATCGGGGTGTTCTTCCAGATATTTCTTTGTGGTTCTGACAATGCCTGTTGCCGAAGCATACTGTTCCAGACAACCATGGTTACCGCAACCGCAGGTTTCTTTTTCGTTTTCTTTCATATTGATATGTCCGATTTCACCGCCTGCACCGTCACTGCCCGAAACAATTTTTTCGTTGATAATGACACCACC
>CACYBZ010000346.1 GCA_902772795.1 uncultured Ruminococcus sp.
GGTCAAGCCTTTTTAAAGGCTTGCGGGGTTCAGGGGCGGAGCCCCTGATGGGGTTGAGGGGCAAAGCCCCTCACAGGGGTTCGGGGACAGCGTCCCCGACAAAGCTGAGGACAAAGTTCCTCACACAGTAAATAAAAGAGGTGTTTTTTACGGCTAAGTCAAAAAGACTTTCGGGTATTGAACTACTGCGAATTATCGCTATCTTACAGATTATTTTTCTCCACCTTTTCCAGTACGGCAAACTTTATGTGGCTCTCACATTGAAAGATTCTTCGGCAAGCTATGTTGTCGATATCATGTGGTGTCTTTCCCGAACACCTGTTGACGTTTTCGTCATGATTTCAGGCTACTTCCTCGTTACCTCCCATTCGGATATCAGAAAAACTATCGCCAGATGCGGTAAACCCTATCAGGGAATGTTTTTCTATTCTCTGCTAATCGGTATCATCTTTTTCATCACCACACCAAAACTTTTCGTTACCCCTGAAGTGTTCAAGATGTTTCTTCCTTTCTTCTCACGGACATGGTATTTTCTTGACAACTATATCATCATTCTGCTTATCAGTCCTTTTCTGAACAAAATGCTCGCTTCTCTCAACAAAAAGGAATATCTCTACCTTATGACAGTCGCTTTTGTCGTGGTGAGTCTGTGGAGTACCCTCAGTAAAATCAAGGTCGTCAATGACGTGGTCAATACCTCCAAAATCACCGACAGTTACTACGGTAAAAGTCTTATAGGATTTCTGCTGATGTACATTATAGGCGGTTATCTGCGTCTGTTCGTTGATGACAGCAAATACACCGTCTGGAAAAAAAGACTGTGCTACATATTGCTGTTTTTGTTGCTCTGTACCGTTGATTATACGCTCCATCTGAATATCGCTGAATACAAGAATGTCTATGGTATGTTCAACAATCCGTTTGTTCTGCTGGAAAGCGTCTGTATGATTCTCTTTTTCCGCAGTCTGCATTTCAGCAATGATATCATCAACAGTCTTGCCTCTACCACACTGGGAATCTATGCCATTCACGAACACCCCTATGTCAGAGAATGGTTCTGGAATATCATCAACTTGAAAGACCTTTCCGTATATCAGGATTTATCCTATATTCCCCTTTCTTTCGGGATTTGTATCGGGATATTTGTCACTTGCAGTATGATTGAAATGCTCAGAGTAAAATTATTTTCGTGGGTTTTCCACATTTTCGCCCGAAAAAAAACCAAAACAAAACCGTAAACCTACAAACAATATTGTCATTTTTTGTTGACAACATATGTATTGATAGATTAAAATAAGTACCTATTATTATTCAGGAGGGGTCTTTATGCCTACCTTACAAGAAAGCTACCATTCTATCGGTAACTACTACAACGCCAAAGAAATTTATCCGCTGTATGACGGCGATGATCTGGGTGCAACCTATACACCTTCAAGAACTACTTTCAAAGTATGGGCTCCCAGTGCCAGTGCTGTTTCACTCAACATCTACAGTACAGGCTCTGATGTAGAATCCAATTCCGGCAGAATGCTCACTACTCCGATGACCAAGAATCCTCATACTGGTGTATGGAGTGTGGCGGTTTCCAGCGACTTACGGGATCTGTACTATACCTACAGTGTTCTCGTTGACGGCGTCACGCAGGAAACACAGGATGTCTATTCCAAAGCGGTAGGAGTAAACGGCAACCGTTCCATGGTCGTTGACCTAAAAGCCACTGACCCGGAAGGCTGGGAAAATGACAGACACGTCTTTGTGGATAATCCCACCGATGCCGTTATCTGGGAAGTTCATGTCAGGGATTTTTCCATCAGTAAGACATCAGGTATCGATACAGAAAAACGAGGCAAATATATTGCCTTTACACAACGTGGCACGAAAGTAAACCGTCAGAGAGATTCCACTTGTCTGGAATATCTGATGGAACAGGGTATTAATTATGTTCATCTCAACCCTGTCTTTGACTTCGGTTCTATTGACGAAGCTATGCACACAGCACAATACAACTGGGGTTATGACCCTGTCAACTTCAATGTTCCCGAAGGTTCTTACGCCACCAGTGCCGCCAAGGGTGCTGTCAGAATCAAGGAATTCAAACAGATGGTACACGCACTCCATGAACGTGGCATAGGTGTCATTATGGACGTGGTCTACAACCATATGTATTCCGCCTGCGACAGTTGCTTTGAAAAAACTGTTCCCGGATATTATTTCCGAATGTACTCCAAATATCAGTTTTTCAACGGAAGCGGCTGCGGTAACGTCACTGCAAGCGACAAGGCAATGTTCAGAAAATTTATGATTGACTCCCTTACCTACTGGGCTAACGAATATCATATTGATGGTTTCCGCTTTGACCTGATGGGCTGTCACGACTACATCACCATGAACTTAATCCGTGAAGCTCTCGACAAAATCGACAAGCGTATCATCATATACGGTGAACCCTGGATGGCTGACTGGATGGGTAACGGTATCAGCGGTGAATATGCGTGTATTTCACAGAATGCGTTCAAACTCAGTTCCCGAATCGGAATGTTCAGCGATAAAATGAGAAATGCTCTCAAAGGCAATACCGACGATGAATCCGTAGGATATATTCAGGGAGCTACCAACGTCAACAACGACATCAAGGCAGGTATGATGGGCGGTGCAAGCGATACGTTCGGCAGATGGACAAAAGCCCCCACCCAATGTATCACCTACAATTCCGCCCACGATAATCTTACCCTCTGGGACAAAATTCTCAAGTCCAACGGCAACAACGACTTTAACGGACATAACAATGTCGTACTGGCACAGAACAAACTGTCTGCTGTCATTACGCTGACTTCTCAGGGTGTACCGTTCTTCCTTGCAGGTGAAGAATTCGCCAGAACCAAATACGGCGACCACAACAGTTACCGTTCTGCTGACGGTATCAATAAAATTGACTGGACAAGAACTGTCCGTTATAACAATCTTGTCGAATACTACAAAGGACT
Source organism: uncultured Ruminococcus sp. (assembly GCA_902772795.1). Classification (GTDB taxonomy): domain Bacteria; phylum Bacillota; class Clostridia; order Oscillospirales; family Acutalibacteraceae; genus CAG-964. The sequence goes on from CACYBZ010000346.1 coordinate 2,985, forward strand.
GATTTCGGTAAGAAAAGCCTATTCCCCTTTCAGAGCCTGTGACGGTTCGACATCGGCGAATACATATTTCTTTGAAAACGGCAGTGCTATCGGCTACACTATCAAAAATACAACGCCTCACGCAGACAAGGAATGGGGTATTGTTGCCGTACTGGTGAACAATACCGCTAATCCGAAAGCCCTTGACATCAAAGTCAACGGCGAAAGAACACCTGACACGTGGGCGGTTGTCGTCAACAGTGACCGTGCAGGTACGACAAGACTCGGCACAATTCATGGACAGACTATTAATGTTCCTCCCAGAAGTGCTCTGGTACTGGTTGACGACCGTTCCTTTGACAGACTCAGCCCCGTTGACCCCAATTACAGAACGGTTGTTGTCAGTCATATCGACCGTGAAACAGGTGACGTTATCCGCAAAACATCTTCCCATTTCTTAAAGGGTTCACATTATGAAACCACTCCCTATGCGTCAATGCTGTTTGAATACTCCATGGTGGAAAGTTCCGACAATCTCAGCGGTACAATGGGAAATGAAGATATCGAAGTCTTCTACTACTATGAAAAGAACAAGGCTGAAAATTTCATCATGTCCAAACGTCAGATTACCGAAGACGGCACACCCATTACCGACACGGAGGTCTGGAAAGTCAAGAAAGGCGACAAATATGCCGTCATGCCTTCTGCTGTTCCCGGATATGAACTGGATACGGACAATCTTCCCAAAGTTATCGGCACAATAAAGAGCGATACGGTAATTACTTACATTGA
>CACYBZ010000347.1 GCA_902772795.1 uncultured Ruminococcus sp.
GGTTGAGGGGCAAAGCCCCTCACAAAACAATGCCCTTGCAAACACATCTGAATTGTATCATACTTTACATTCTTTTCGCAAGCAATATGACATAATTATCTGTATTAATTTATGATTGGAGGATTATGTTATGGGTATGACAATGTCACAAAAAATACTGGCTGCTCATGCCAATCTGCCTGAAGTAAAAGCAGGTCAGCTTATCGAAGCAAATTTGGATATGGTATTGGGCAACGATGTTACCTCTCCCGTAGCTATCAATGTCTTTGAAAACTGCCACGCAAACGCTGTCTTTGACAACACTAAAATCGCTATGATTATGGATCATTTCACACCAAATAAAGATATCAAATCCGCTCAGCACTGTCTGCAAGTCAGAAAATTCGCCGGAAAATACGATATCAAAAATTTTATGGACGTTGGCGAAATGGGCATAGAACACGCTTTATTGCCTGAAAAAGGTCTTGTGGGGCCGGGAAGTCTTTGTATCGGTGCGGATTCCCATACCTGTACCTACGGTGCATTAGGGGCATTTTCTACAGGTGTAGGTTCAACTGACATGGCAGCAGGTATGATTAGCGGTAAAGCATGGTTTAAAGTACCGTCAGCCATTAAATTCAATCTTATCGGCAAACCGAACAAATATGTCAGCGGTAAAGATATTATCTTACACATCATAGGTATGATTGGTGTAGATGGTGCATTGTACAAATCTATGGAGTTTGTCGGCGAAGGACTGCAGTATCTCAACATCGATGACAGACTTTGTATTGCTAATATGGCGATTGAAGCAGGTGCAAAAAACGGCATTTTCCCTGTTGACGACATCACCAGAGCTTATACTAACGGAAGATTTCAGGGTACACCCGTTGAATATGTTGCTGATGACGATGCGGAATATGATGAAGAATATACGGTTGATTTATCCACACTGAAACCTACAGTTGCTTTTCCGCACCTGCCCGAAAATACCAGAACGATTGATGAAATCGAAAAAATTGAAATTCAGCAGGTTGTTATCGGTTCATGCACCAACGGAAGAATTTCGGATTTAAGAGCCGCTGCCGAAGTGATGAAAGATAAAAAAGTCGCCAGAGGAGTCCGTTGTATTGTTATTCCCGCAACACAGAAAATCTGGCTGGACGCTATGCACGAAGGTCTGTTTGATATTTTTGTCAATGCCGGAGCTATTGTTTCCACACCGACCTGCGGTCCTTGTCTTGGCGGTCATATGGGCATACTGGCACAGGGTGAAAAAGCTGTATCGACAACCAACAGAAACTTTGTCGGCAGAATGGGTCATGTCGACTCTGAAATTTATCTGGCTTCCCCCGCAGTAGCTGCTGCCAGTGCTGTGGCCGGCTATATCGCTGATCCCGCTGATGTCTGCGGTGAATGAAAAGGAGTGTTTATATCATGATTGCAAAAGGTAAAGTACATAAATACGGCGATAACGTCGACACTGACGTCATTATTCCTGCGAGATATCTTAACACAGCTTCTCATGAAGAACTTGCCAGACACTGTATGGAAGATATCGACATCAACTTTACAAAAAATGTCAGTGACGGTGATATCATGGTCGCTGAAAAAAATTTCGGTTGCGGTTCCTCAAGAGAACATGCTCCTATCGCAATAAAGGCTTCAGGAATTTCCTGTGTTATTGCCTCCACTTTTGCCAGAATCTTTTATCGTAATGCTATCAACATCGGTCTGCCTATTCTCGAATGTGATGAGGCAAGTCACGACATCAAAAACGGGGATACTGTCAGCGTCAATTTCGATACAGGCGTTATCACCAACGAAACAACAGGCAAAACCTATCAGGCACAACCTTTTCCTGAATTTATTCAGAATATTATTCAAAAAGGCGGTCTGATTAATTCTATTACTGAATAAACGGAGTTCTTTCTATGAAAGTATCATTCAGCAATAATAAAACACAAAATCTGTTATTTCTTGTTTTTTCTTTGCTGTCGTCTTTTCTGATACTGATGATTTGTACAAGATCCTCCTTTCTGTATCCTATGAATGACTGGACAGATGCACAATGTTTTTTCACCGTAGGAAAAGCAATGGGAAACGGACAAGTACTTTATCGGGATATCTTTGAACAAAAAGGTTTTTTACTTTACTGTATTCATATGCTGGCATACTTTGTGTCACATACGACTTTTGCCGGTGTGTTTGTTGCCGAAATACTTGCAGGAACAATCTTTATGTTCTTCAACATGAAGACGATAACTTTATATGTCAATCAGGTTTACGCTTTCCTTTTTGCTCCGTTGTGTTCTGCCATGATATATTCTTCTTCGGCATTTGACTGCGGTGACAGTGCCGAAGAATTCTGTATACCGATTTTCGCCTTCATGTTTTATCTTTCAGCCAGAACCTTTCAATCAGACAAGTTCTTTTCTCCGAAAGAACTTGTCATGATTGGTATCGTGTCGGGCTGTATCCTGTGGATAAAATATACCATGCTGGGATTTTTTATCGGCTGGGTAATTATTCCCATCATATGGCTTATCAAAGAAAAAAAATATAAGTCTGTCTGGCAAACACTCCTATTTATTACTCTGGGTGTATTTATCATCTCGTTACCTGTGATAGTCTACTTTCTGGTACACCATGCTCTGAATGATTTATGGACAGTTTATTTTTATAACAACATCTTCGTCTATTCCAACACACAAGGCATACAGGAAAATCAATCGTTTCTGCAATGTATTTATACTAATCTGTACATTGCTATGCTGGATAACAAATCTTTTTCTATTGCCATATTTGCGGGATTTGCAGGTTTTCTTCTGATAAAAGGCTGGAAACAAAAAATGACCCTTTATATAAGTTTCACTTTCCTTGTGTGTACCATCTTCGGAACACCAAGATATTTCGGCTATTATTGTATTGCTCTTTCTGCATTTTCCGTTTTTGGCTATGTAGTAGCAGCTGTATTGGCAACAAAACTTCTGCATAAAATTCGTTGCACAGATACAAAATGCTCTGAAAAAGTCACGGCTATTATCTGTCAAAGTTGTACCGCTGTCATTTCAGTGGCGATAGCAACAGTCTGGGCATTCCATTTCAGCGGTAATGTATATTTCATGCAATTCAGACAATCGGATTTACCTCAATACAAATTCAAGGAAATTATCTGTAAGGAGAAAAATCCTACACTTCTTCAGTACGGCGGGCTTGACGGCGGTTTTTACACTGTCTGCGATATCGTTCCGAACTGTAAATATTTCTGCGGTCTGAATATTCCCCTCGATGAAATCAGCGACGGACAGCAACACTACATTGATAACGGTGAAGGAATATTCATTGTCAGAAGAGGTGCTGAACTTCAACACGACAATTATGAACTGGTCGCAACAGAAAATTTCGATGATGGAAAAACAGAACGGATATACTATCTGTATCAATTAAGAAAGATAAAAAAATGAGGGAACTATGAAAGCTTTTACAAAACAGAATATATTCTTATTGTTATTTTCTGCAATAAGTTCATTTTTGATATTGATGATTTGTACACGGTCGTCATTTTTGTACCCCATGAATGACTGGGTAGACGCACAATGTTTTTTTACCGTTGGAAAAGCTATGGGTAACGGACAAGTCGTTTACAGAGATATTTTTGAACAAAAAGGTATCCTGTTATATGTTCTACATATGTTTGCCTATTTTATTTCTCATACTACCTTTATCGGGGTATTTTTTCTTGAGGTAATTGCAGGAACATTCTTTTTATTTATCAACATCAAAATTGTCAATTTGTATACGCATATCTACTATGCCATCTTTTCTGCATCTTTCTGTTCAGTATTGATTTACTCCTCCAGAGCCTTCTGCAAAGGCGACAGTGCCGAAGAACTTTGTCTGCCCTTGCTTGCCTATGCGTTATATCTTTCCACCAGAGCGTTCAAAACAGGAAAATGGCTTACTGAAAAACAACTGTTTCATATAGGAATTGTGTCAGCATGTGTTTTATGGATAAAGTATACCATGCTTGGATTTTTCATTGGCTGGATAATCATACCTATTGTCTGGCTGATAAAAGAAAAACAATTTAAATCACTTGGAAAAACATTCCTGTACATAGGACTCGGCGTGATAACCGTCAC
>CACYBZ010000348.1 GCA_902772795.1 uncultured Ruminococcus sp.
ATGGTTATATGAGAAGTGTGGATATAAGAACTGGCCAAATATATAGCCATGGATTTAAATAACTACATTTCAAAAATAAATAACAAACGTTTGAAGTGAATGCAGATTCACAATTCACTTCATTATCTTTTTCTATTCAATAATGTCTTGGAATATTTTATACTGTTTATTATTAAATTTTAATTTTATGATTTATAGCTTTGTTTTAAGTATTTTTAAATAGTTGCAAGTTTTTATTTTTAATTTAACTCATTTTTAAACAGTTAAGTTATATGTCTGATGTGCATATTTTATACTAGGCATGATTTATTTTGGCTTGTTATTAATGGTTTAAATAAATCATGATAAGAATCAGCACAAATCAGGCATTAAGACTTTGGATTGAAAGAGCATGATATTGATTCAGTTTCATAATTTTTAAAGAACCCGAAACAATTTTTTTATATACTATTGTGAATAAAATATTAATTAGTTATTACAATTTTAATTGATTATTGAACAGGAGAAAAAATATCATGACCACACAAGAGGATTATGTTAAAAGACTTGAAAAAATCATAGATAAACAGGATGATTTATTGTCTCAACTTGATGCAAAGTTTAAACAGCAAGATTCAATCAATGAAAGTTTATCAAAACATAACAACTTTTTAAAAGAGGATATTCAAAAACATAAGACTTTAACAAGGGATATGAATAAAACTATTATTCAACATAAGAATGTTGTTGGCAAACTAAAAAAGGAACTTGAAGAACAGCTTAAAATCCAGCAAGATTTGCACAGAGAATATGGTGAGGTAATTAAGCAATTAACAGATGATTTAGATGAGGAACAGCAAAAAAATGAGAATTTAATCAAAAAGCAAGAGGAACTGGAATCAGAAATTAAAAAGTTAAATGAAACTATTTCATCTCAAAGCAACAATACAACAGGAAATAACTATTATGATTCTTTAAATCAAAAATCAGATGAATCCAATACTTCAGCAACTCCTCAAACCCAAAATACATATTGTCCGAACTGCGGTTCAGAGGTTAAAGAAGGCTTTATGTTCTGTGATTCCTGCGGTACCAAACTATAAAGCGGGTGTTTGAAATGGGCTTTTTTAACAATGTCAAAAATATTAAGGATCAGGTATTGGAATATGATTCTGTTCCCAATATTGAGCAGCTGCAGGGAGTATTTGATAAGATTGATGAACAGGCAGACAAGGAAATGGAAAAAAAGAATGAGGAAAGAAAACATTTTGAAAGTTTAAGCGCTGATGAAAAAATAGAGTATAAAAGAATCCAAAGAAGAAATAAAAATCTTAAAAGATTAGGACTTTATGGTTTAACGGTTGCCGGAATGGCAACAGGTGTTGGCGTTCCTGTTTTAATGGCGGCGAATATTGGTACGATATTATCCGACGATAATTTAACATATAATAAAGATAATCACGATGCCAAAGCCAAAAAGTTAAACAAAAAAACTAAAAGTTCAAAAAATAATGCTCAAAAACCTAGGGAATATTTTACAGTTTCCTATGATGAGAAAGGTTTTCCCAGAGTATCAACACTGGTTGATAGGGACCCGTTCAACTTACAAGAAAGATATAAAGAACTTATGTGGGAGTGAAAAACATGGCAGATGAAGAATATGTAGATTTAAACGGCGATGGTTACAAGGAAAGTGTAGTATCTGACCAAAGCGGAGACGGTAACTACGATACGGTTGTAAGCGACACTGATGGTGACGGTACATATGATACGGTTATGGCAGACACCACAGGTGACGGCAATATTGATACCGTTGGAGTGGATTCCACTGGTGACGGCAATGTTGATACTGTAGTAATGGACACTGACGGTGACGGATATGCTGACACTGCCGTATACGATACCGACGGCGATGGATATGCAGATTATGCTGAAGCAGATTTGGATGGTGACGGATATGTTGATGCAGCCGCTGCAGACACTACAGGTGACGGAAACTTCGATACCTATGCATATGACACTAACGGCGACGGATATGTAGATTCAGTCGAGTATGATACTGACGGTGACGGAAATATAGATGCAGGTGTCTATGATACTGACGGCGACGGATATGCTGATTTTGCAGCAGCCGATACTACAGGCGACGGGAATTATGATACCTTTGCATATGACTCCAATGGTGATGGGTATGTTGATTTCGTTGCTGAAGATACTGATGGCGACGGCAATATTGATGTTGCAGCTGCAGACACAAACCATGACGGTTATGCAGATACATATGCTGCAGATACCACAGGTGATGGAAATCCCGACACCTATGGATTTGACTATGATGAAGATGGAGAAATTGACGAATACGGTATCGATGAAGATGGTGATGGTGAAATAGATTATTATACTGATGATATTGATGACGATGTCTTTGATGATTTCATAGATGATGATATGTAAGTGTAATTATAGTTAAATACTCTGATTACGGCAATGATGTGGGAGACGGCAATAAATAATATCGATATTTATATTATACATAAATTAAAAATATATACAATATGTGTTTATTTTAAAAATCGTCCATTAATTATTAAGGAGGAATATTATTGGGAATTAGTTTAAATATAGAGGCAAACAACGAAAACGAATTTAATCAGCAATTACAAATGTATCTAGCACAAGGTTACAGTATGCAAAGTAATTTTAATGGAACTGCTATTTTAAAGAAAAAATCCTATAGTACGGGAGTATTAATTGTTTTAATTCTTTTATTTTTCCCGGGAGCCATTCTTTATTATCTTTTGGCATCCGATGATGTTGTAAATATCAGATATAGAAATGCTCAACAGACAAATAATAATGTTGGTGTAAATAATGAGTCATTTGATTCATACTGTGAAGACTGTGGCCATGGATTATTCAAAGATTCCAAATTTTGTCCTGGTTGTGGAA
>CACYBZ010000349.1 GCA_902772795.1 uncultured Ruminococcus sp.
TATTGAAACAATATCCTGTACGAGTTCTTCCTGTGGTGATAGTTCTTCATTGTTCACTACCACTAATGTACTCCTTTCTATGAGTATATATTAACACATTCTGGCACTTTTATCAATGTATTTTATTATTTAACTTTCCTCCTTCATATCGTGTCCTCCCATACGGAATAAACTTCTTGCACGAAGCATCTGACAAGTCAGACAACCTTCCCCTGTCATTTTACCATATCTACATAAAAATACAAGCATTTCTGTGAAATAATATATTAAGAATTGTTGTGTAATGACAAATCTGCAAAAAGAAAAACGGAATATTACTGTCACAGACAATATAAATAACATTTCCGTCCGAACACGGTGAGGAATCTTTTTCAGACCTGAAACGAATTTCAGGGTGACAAACAGTATATATGGCAAGCGTCAGAATTTATGTAATATTATAAAAAAACAATTTACAAAAGCAAATAAAAAATGTTATAATAAAAATACCAGAATAATTTTTAGGAGGAATTTTATGAACAATTATCGGTCAGTTCACCGTCGTTTTCAGCGAAAGCGACTGTTAAGTCTTCTTTTGTCCTGTGCACTTATAGCCACATCGTTCACAGGACTTGGCAGTGTCGTCAGTTCGGCTACGGAAGAAGAACCCCAAAGCAGTTCAGCGGATTTGTATGGTCTGATGTCTGACTGTCAGGACGGAACAATTCTGCATTGTTTTGACTGGAAGTATAATGACATCAGAGCTGAATTGCCGAACATTGCCCGAGCAGGATTTTCTTCTGTTCAGACTTCACCCGCACAACCGGGAGCAGGTATCGACAGCAACATCTGGTATTACCTGTATCAGCCCCTGGGTTTTTTCATCGGCACAGGCGATTTGGGAACAAAAGCCGATTTACAGGCTCTTTGTTCGGAAGCGGAAAACTACGGTATCAAGGTCATTGTTGATGTTGTTGCCAATCATATGGCTGGTGACCACACCTACATTCAAAGCGATTTTCATTCGCCGTCTTTGTTCCGCTGGAACAGTCAGGTACCGTCAGACGCTGACGCCAGATACAAATCCACACATCTTGACATAGGTATGCCTGACCTTGTATCGGAAAATCCATATGTCATAGCAGCTGTCAAGTCTTATGTGCAGGAACTGAAATCTGTGGGTGTCAGCGGTATCCGTTGGGATACAATCAACCATGTTCAACTTCCCAGTGAAGGCTGTGACTTCCTTTCTGAAGTTATTGACCCTTCTATGTACAACTATGGCGAAATCCTCAGCAATGCAAACGGCAATCTTTCCGAGTATGCCAATTATATGAGTATAACGGACGGTACCTACGGTTATCGGTTGCGTAACGCAATAAATAACGCAACAGTTTCCTCCATCGGAAGTGAGTCAGCCGTTCAGTATCTGATAAACGACGAAAAAATTCCCGCTAACAAGGTCGTCTACTGGGGAGAAAGTCATGATACATGGTCAAATGACAAAATGAGCGGTTACTCCAACGAAATGACACAGAATCAGGTTGACCGTGCCTATGCTGTCGGGGCAAGTCGTAAAGATGCCACCGCCCTGTATTTTTCCAGACCTGATTCAGCGGTAAAAGAACAGATATTCGCAGGTAAAAAAGGCAGTACGGCATTTTCGGGCAAAGAAGTAGCCGCTGTCAATCATTTCCACAATGCGATGTCAGGACAAAACGACAAATACTTTACGGATTCCAACACAAACTGTGCTTTTGTATGCCGTGAAAAAGGCGTTGTTGTTGTTTCGATAGGCAACACCAATTCCCGGACCATTTCCGTTACCAACACAAAATTTGCCATGACGACTGCCGGAAAGTATATTGATGAAATTACCGGTAACGAGTGGACAGTCACTGCCAACGGTATTTCGGGTACTATCGGCAGTACAGGTATCGCTGTTCTCTATCAGGAAAACGCTGTACCGCAATATACCGTTCCCACGCATACACAGACCACACCGTCCGCAGTCACAGGCAGTGTATCCGTCACAGCAGATGCCACAGAGTTTTCGAGTGATACTATGTCGCTCACTCTCCATTGTTCAGGCGTAAACAATCCTGTCTATATGACTTCCGAAGGAAAATACAGTGCATATACAGACGGTGATGTCATCTCTGTCGGCAGTCTGACCACTTCGGGAACTATCAAAGTGACTGTCAAAGGCACAAATGACAACAATACTGTCGTGTCCCATACCTATACCTATACCAAACAGGGAAGTGCCGTAAAGATTTACTTTGACAACACAACCTATAATTGGAATTCGGTTTATGCGTATATTTATGACGCTGACAAAAACAGCAACGATAAATGGCCCGGTAAAGCGATGACAAGAAATGCTTCGGGACTGTATGAAATGACCGTTCCCAATGAATTCGCCTATGATGGCAAAGTCATTTTTTCTGACAACGGCAACAGTACAAACAGATATCCTTATGAAAAGAATTTCGAGAAATCCGACAGAGGTCTTGATATATGGGGACAGTCCAGAATACTTGGTGCTGACCACAACTGGACAATTTACAATGATACCGCTGCGTCAGGAAGTCTTTTTGCAACGGTTGCTCAGAATGCCGTTCCTTTCCGTGATAACCTTACCGTTACACTTCATGCTCAAGATGTCTGTACGGCAAGATACACCACATCGGACGGTCACGCAGGCACTTATCAAGACGGTGACACCATTACTATCGGCAACAGCATCGATTCAGGCAGAAATGTCACCCTTACCCTTATCGGTACCAGACCCAACGGCGAAGTGATTTCCCAGAGCTATACCTATCAGAAAGACGGTACAAGCAAACTGTATGTCTATTTTGATAATTCGTACTATAACTGGTCAACCGTATTGGCTTATGTCTATTCCGACCAAGGCAATGTGGCAGCATGGCCGGGTGAAACCATGACGAAAATTTCGGATACCTTATACCGTTATGAGATACCTGCAGCCTTTGCAAATACCAGAATTATCTTTAACAATAACAGCAGCAGTAACAAACAGCAGTATCCCAAAAGTAAAGGGCTTCTGATAAACAACCGTTCCCATAAACTGAATCGTCACAATGAATGGCAGCCGTATGCTGAAGGTATACTGTCTGCTTCCACAGACGATACTACATTTTCAGATATACTTCAGGTTACTCTGTCATCTGAAAATATGAACAGTGCCTTTTATTCCATAAACGGTAACACTGCTGTTGCCTTCACCAACGGACAGGCAATTACATTTACCGATACTTCCACACTCACACTCACAGGTACAGATGTCGCAGGAAACAACATCACTAAATCCTACACCTACACCAAAGAAGATGAACCCGAAGTACAGACGGTAACGGTTTATTTTGACAATTCCCTTTGTCAATGGAATTCTGTCAATGCTTATATTTATGACGGCGAAAATTCCTACACGACATGGAACAACAGTCCTGCGATGACAAACGTCAACGGCAATATCTATAAAATTGACATTCCCGAAGCGTATTGGAACGGAAACATTATTTTTAAAGGCGATAATAAGCAACAATATCCTCTTTCGGGTCAGTCAGGTCTGGAAATCGGTCAGCAGTCGAAGATGTGCAGTGCTGACAGGGACTGGTCTGCGGTGGAAAATGCCGTATTTGCCTCACGCAAAAACGGTGCGGGTTTTGCCGATACATTACAGGTCACACTGTTGGCAGAAAACGATATCACCAATACACAATATACTGTCAACGGCATAACAACAAGCTATACCAATGGTGAAACGGTTACCATTCCGACAGATACTTTATCTCCGGGAGATACTGTAACTGTTACGCTGACAGGTACAACTGCCAAAGGACAGACTGTCACACAATCCTATACCTACGAGAAAGGTATCATGCTCTATTTTGAAAACTCCGTAAACTGGAGCAGTGTCTATGCCTATATTTTCGACGGCGGAAGAGAATCCATGAATTGGAACGCTCAGCCGATGATGCTCAATAAGACATCAGGTCTGTATGAATGTGTCGTTACAGGCAAAATAACAGACGGGGTAAGAGTTATTTTCCATAACGGTTCAAACGGAAGTGGCAACCAATATCCTCTTTCCGGAGGAGGAGTACGTCTGGAAATTGACAACAAATCCCATAAATTAAGCAAAAAAGACGGTAATTGGTTATGGGAAGTCTATCCGCCTTACACCGTTACTTTTGAAAGTAATGGCGGCAGTACGGTTACTTCACAAAGTGTAACAGAAGGCAATACAGCCACAGAACCTGAAACACCAACAAAAGCAGGCTGTCTTTTCGACGGCTGGTATAACGGTGCGACAGTCTTTGATTTTGATACACCCATTATGGGCAATATCACCCTTACTGCACACTGGACAACGCTGACAAAGGTATCTGCACTTGAAGCAACCTGTACAACGGACGGCAATATTGAATATTACACAGCCAACGGCAAATATTACCGACAGGAAAACAGTTCCTATACCGAAATCACTCTGGAAGATACGGTAATTTCGGCAACAGGTCACAACTACGTTTATGACGAGGAAAACAGTGAAAGTAATACAGAAGGTCATACCTTGATATGTACCCACTGCGGAGATACCGTTCTGGAAGAACATTGTTACGAAGACAATATCTGTGCGGTATGCGGATATGAAGAAACCGCACAACAGATTGACTGGAATTCGGTTACGGTGACATTTACAGACGGAAGCAACGGACTGTATGCTTACACGGGCAAAACAATTGAGCCTGATTTTTCACTTACTATCGATGAAGAAGAACTGGAAATCTATGTCGATTATGATTTTGCAGAAGATTCTGATGAGAGTGCGAAGAAAGCAGGCAAACATACCATTACCGTATTTGACAAGAATGATGAAGAAAATACTTTCTCATTTGACTATTATATTTATACGATGTCCATAACAGCGAAAGATACTCTGAATACCACCAATAAAATCCAGTTTGTTGCCACAAGAAATTCTGATAAAACAAATGTAACAGAATTTGGTATGGTATTCGACAGAAAAGGTATCTATGCCGACAATCTTTCCCTGACGAATAAAACGAATGTTTCTAAAACAGTCAATAAGGCAACTTCCAAGTATACAGTCAATGTTGTTGATGCCGGTTCAGGTGTTTCGGCAAAATCTTATATGAAAATCAACCTCAACGGTGAAACGTATACCATCTACGGTCAGAAAATCAGCTATACCAGATATACCCCTGAAGAAGTTTCTAATTTTACCATGGAAGACATTGTACCAACCATCATTGACGGAAAAGTAAATGTAACGGTTAAAAAACCTGTTCATAACGCTTCTGTTTACACCTGCACAGAGATGGGTATCTTACTGAGCAAAAACGGAACGATATCTTCTGTTACCGATGCAACGGAAACCCTGATATACAACAATGTCGGCAACGGCAATGTAGCAAAAGGATACCTGGATATCAACAAAGCGGGAGGTTCGCTGGACAAATATTCAACATATTCCGCAAATATCAGTTTTGTCGGAAACAATGCCGTTTACACCAGGGCATACGCCGTTTTTGTTGATACCGCAGGAAACAGCACCGTTGTTTATGGTAACTGTCATGTAACAGAATATCCGATTGATTGATGAAAGGCTGAATATTTATGAGAAAAAAAAGGAACTATCTGAAAACAGAAATGGAAATTGTATGGTTTGATGAAGAAGATGTTATTGTCACTTCAGGTGACGAATCTGGTGACGATGTAGATGACGAAACATACAGCGACCCTAACGAGCTTTAAAGACAAATCATTGTTTTCCAAAATCAGTACAGATTGATTTTTAGTTTTCCAATAGTAATGAACATCGTCACTGTTTATCACAGAACAGTTTTTATCATTCCCGTAGGTATTTCCTGCGGGAATGATTTTTTTCTGTTATATCGTTACAACAGTTATATTTTGTTTTCCGTACAGTCATAATGGTAAAATATGTGAATATGACAAAACAGATACTGCTGAATAAAAAATACACAAAAATATACATTAAAATTTTACAGTTAGTCTGAATAAATATGATAATATTTACCGTCAAACATGTTATAATGAGTATATGCTCAAACCAGACAAAACAAACGGAGGATTGCTATTTATGAAAGTAACAGTAACATCAGAAAACAAAACAGTCACATTGGTCATTGAGGGCAGAATTGATACGCTTACCGCCCCCGAACTGGAACAGACCGTACAGGAAAACGCTTCACAGTACGACAGTATGATAATGGATATGTCAGGTGTAGACTACATTTCTTCTGCGGGACTGCGGGTAATGGTTTATGCACATCAGGCGATGGTTAATAAAGGCGGTCTTACTCTGAAAGGAGTCAACCGCAACGTTATGGAAATTTTCAGACTGACAGGTTTTTCACGGGTTATCCGTATCGAAGAATAAGCCTTGTCTATGAAAAAATCCATTTTTCTCAAAAATACGCTTATTCTTCTACCACTGGTTATTTTTCTGAACCTGATTGTGCTGATTATTGCCTACAAAATCATTTACGGTATTAATTTTGACAAATGCGTCGATACGGTCAGCAGTTCAGCAAAATTAGCGTCTGACTTTTTCTCGGTATACGACCCTGACGATGTGTTGGACTTGCAAAGAAGTGATGAAAATTTTAATGAATTGTGTGAAATATTCGATCTGGCATATGTCTATGCCGTAAAACCTGATTTAGAAAAACTCAGTGAAACCTATCTTTCCATAGGGTTTGGCAAAGATGCCACAGAAGAAGCCCGTCGGACAAGATATATCGGTGTGGAAGTACAGGGGAAACTCAATCCACAGCAGATAGAAGCGTTCAACGGTAACAGAAACGGCACTATCCGTTATGAATCCAATCAGTTCGGGGAAACCGTAATTTGTTATATGCCCGTATATTCCCGATATTATGACAGCAAAAAACAGGACTTCATTGACAGAGGAATTATCAGTATTGTCGGTGCAGAAATTTCCCTGACGGCTGTTATGGAAAGCTTTCAGCAAAGATTTAATATCGTAGTTGCTCTGACCATTATGCTTTCGGTTATCATTGTCTGTATGGTGATTTTTCTGTTTCGTCATCAGGTAGCCAGACCTGTCAGACTGATAAGCGGACAGATGTCGGGATTTCTGGCGGACAAAAATCAGAAATTCAAACGGCTGGAGGTAAAAGGCGAAGACGAATTTGCACAGATGTCCATAGCGTTCAACCGTATGGCGGACGATATTGAAAACTATGTGCAACGCATTTCGGTACTGACAAAAGAAAAACATATGCAGGAAGCAGAACTCACTATCGCCCGAAAAATCCAGATGGGATTACTTCCGCCTGTCAGCAGTAGTCAGGGAACAATGTCCATCAATGCATATATGTTGCCTGCCAAAGATGTCGGCGGAGATTTGTACGACTATCAGTATCTGGATAACGGAAATCTGTTTATGGCTGTTGCCGATGTTTCAGGCAAAGGAATTTCTGCGTCATTGTTTATGGCACGGGCAATCACCCTGATTCAGCAATATGCCAAAATCGGTTATTCCCCTGCCAGAATACTCGCCGAATATAATAACGCATTGGCGGACAACAATCCTAACGGAATGTTCATTACTACCTTTGTGGGCATTTACTGTCCCGATACGGCACAACTTACCTATGCCAATGCAGGACATAACAATCCGTATCTGGTTTCAGACA
>CACYBZ010000350.1 GCA_902772795.1 uncultured Ruminococcus sp.
AGCGATTCCAATGGCAAAAGAACTTGCCAAATCATACAATCCCCGTGATGTTGAAGACAGGATTTATGATTTCTGGGTAAAGGAAAATTATTTTCATTCTGAAATTGATAAGGAAAAACAACCGTATACGATTGTTATGCCTCCCCCGAACATAACAGGTCAGTTACATATGGGTCATGCCCTGGACAATACCTTACAGGACATTCTTATCCGCTATAAGAGAATGCAGGGTTACTGTACGTTATGGTTACCCGGTACAGACCATGCTTCCATCGCCACAGAAGCGAAAATCGTTGAAGCTATGCGTAAAGAAGGTATTGCCAAAGAAGATATCGGCAGAGAAAAATTTCTGGAAAGAGCATGGCAATGGAAAAAAGAATACGGTGGCAGAATCTGCGACCAGCTCAAAAAAATGGGCAGCAGCTGTGACTGGCAGAGAGAACGCTTTACCATGGACGAAGGCTGTAACAAGGCTGTCAGAGAAGTTTTCTTCAATCTCTATAACAAAGGGCTGATTTACCGTGGCGAAAGAATTATCAACTGGTGTCCACACTGTCTGACATCTATTTCTGATGCCGAAGTCAATTACGAAGACCAGGCAGGACATTTCTGGCACTTACGCTATCCGCTGAAAGACGGCAGCGGTTATATCAACCTCGCCACAACCCGTCCCGAAACATTACTCGGCGACACTGCTGTCGCTGTCAACCCCAATGACGAACGTTACAGGGATATGGTCGGTAAAGTGCTGATTCTCCCCATCGTCCACCGTGAAATACCTATTATCGCTGATGATTACGTCGAAATGGATTTCGGAACAGGCGTAGTAAAGATTACTCCTGCTCACGACCCCAATGACTTTGAAGTCGGTTTAAGACATAACCTCCCTGTCATCAATGTCATGACAGACGATGCAAAAATCGTTGAGGATTACCCGAAATATGCGGGTATGGACAGATATGAAGCAAGAAAAGCCATTGTCAAAGACCTGGAAGCTGAAGGTGCTTTAATTAAAATCGAAGATTATCATCACAATGTCGGCACCTGCTACCGTTGCGGAACTACCGTTGAACCTAAAGTATCCAAACAGTGGTTTGTCAAGATGAACTCACTTGCACAGCCTGCTATCGATGCTGTCAGAAACGGTGAAACAAAATTTGTTCCCGCCCACTTTGAAAAAACCTATTTTCACTGGCTCGAAAATATCCGTGACTGGTGTATCTCCAGACAGCTGTGGTGGGGACATCAGATTCCTGCTTTCTATTGTGATGACTGCGGAGAAATGGTTGTCAGCAAGGAAAATCAGGTAAATTGCCCCAAATGCGGAAAACCTATGCGTCAGGATCCTGATACGCTGGATACCTGGTTCAGTTCGGCATTATGGCCTTTCTCCACGCTCGGCTGGCCTGACAAAACAGATGAACTGAACTATTTCTATCCTACCAATACCCTTGTCACGGGTTATGACATCATTTTCTTCTGGGTTATCCGCATGATGTTCTCAGGTATCGAACATACAGGAAAAGCACCGTTCAATACCGTATTGATTCATGGTCTTATCCGTGATGACCTGGGCAGAAAAATGAGTAAATCTCTCGGCAACGGTATTGACCCCCTTGAAATTATCGACAAATACGGTGCTGACGCTTTACGTCTTACGCTTGCCACAGGCAACGCTCCCGGAAATGATATGCGTTTCTACTATTCCAAAGTAGAGGCAAGCAGTAACTTCGCCAACAAATTATGGAACGCTTCCCGTTTTGTTCATATGAACATCGATGATTTTGACGTTAAAAATGAACTTCCCGACACCCTTGAAACAGAAGACAAATGGATTATCAGTACGCTGAACAATGTCGCTAAGGAAGTTACCGAAAATCTGGACAAGTTTGAACTCGGTACGGCAGTCAAGAAAGTCTTTGATTTCATCTGGGATTATTACTGCGACTGGTATATTGAACTCGCCAAATCAAGATTACAGGGCAATGACCAAAAATCTGCACAGAATGTCAGACAGGTTCTTGTATGGGTACTCGAAAAATCGTTAAGACTGTTGCACCCGTTCATGCCGTTCATTACCGAAGAAATCTGGCAGACACTTCCCCACGACGGCGATACCATCATGTATACATCATATCCTGACTTCCATGCGGAATATGATTTCCCTAAGGCTCAGCAGGAAATGGAAATTATTATGAACGCTATCAGGGCTATCCGTACAAGACGTTCGGAAATGAATGTTCCTCCCTCAAGAAAAGCCAAAGTCTATATCGCTACACCGTTCAAGGATATTTTTGCTGACGGTTCAGCGTTTATCTGCAAACTGGCTTCCGCCAGCGAAGTCGAAACAGGCGACAGCTATGACATTGACGGTGCTGTTACCGTTGTCACCGCAGAAGCCAAAATCTATATCCCCATGAGTGAACTTGTTGACAAGGCCGAAGAACTGAAACGTCTTAACAAGGAACTCGCCAAAACCGAAAAAATGCTTGCACAGTCTGAAAGCAAACTCAACAATCAGGGATTTATCGCCAAAGCTCCTGCCAGCGTTGTCGAAAAGGTAAAACAGCAGGCAATGAAAGAACGGGAAAAAATCGCTATGATTAAAACCGCCATTGACGCTTTAAATTAACCTGTCATTTTCACAGTCGCAAGCCGTTTTTCACTTGCGACTGTCTTTTTCACAAGCATTTGCTACCGCAAATGCTCACAGAAAGTTTTGCCCCGCTTTTTCAAAAGCGGGTGGGGTCAAGGGGCAACGCCCCTTGTGGGATTTTCAAGGGCAACGCCCTTGAACTCCTCACTCAATACCATACAAAGGAGCTGTACCGTATATGAAAAAATGCAGTAAAGTCTTTTCGTTTCTTCTGGCGATAGCCTGTATCACCGCTTTCTCAGGTTGCGAAATACTGGACAGTATCACCACAACGACTTCCAATACCAGCACCACTTTACAATCAGATACCAATACTTCTGCTGACGGCGGATTTACTATCCATATGATAGACATCGGTCAGGGGGACAGTATTCTGCTGGAATGTAATGATGAATATATGCTTATTGATGCCGGTGAACTCGGTCAGGGCGAAAAAGTCAACGAATATCTTAAAAACCATAATGTCAGTCATCTGGACTATGCCCTTATCACACACCCCCACTCCGACCATTACGGCGGTATGCTGGACGTTCTGAAAAATGAAAACGTACAGACAAAAAATATCGTCATGACCGAAGCCATGAACACCACCCGTACATGGGAAAAACTGGTGGATTATATCGACGAAAAAAAGTATAACGTCATTTTTCCGAAAACCAACGATACCATTAATCTCGGTGATACAACACTGTCCCTGTATGTTCCCGAAGTAGTAAAAGACCTGAACAACTGTTCTATTGTCGTCAGAGCCGAATATGACGGTATGTCGGCAATCTTTACGGGCGATGCTGAATCCTCCGAAGAAAAACTTATTCTTGATGAAGGCTTCAATGTACAGGCGAATATCCTCAAAGCTGGACATCATGGCAGTCGTACCAGTTCGTCAAAGAAATTCCTCACAGCGGTCAACCCTCAGATTTCTCTGATAAGTTGCGGTGCCGGCAACGACTACGGACACCCCCACAAGGAAACCATCCAAAAATTCAATGACATCAATCTGCCGATGTACCGTACTGATGAAATGGGAAGTATCGTTGTCAGATTAAACAACAATACCATGTCACTGACAACCACAAACGGCACATCTGAAGAAATCGCTATCGACAATACCCACAGCAATGCGGAAAGCAAAACGTCTAAAAATACAAGCAGTAAAACATCAACCACTAAAAAGACCACGAACAAAAAAACGGCAAAGTATGTCGGCAATAAAAATTCCAAAGTCCTGCACAACAAGGACTGTTCTACTGTCGGCAAAATGTCAGAGGCAAACAAAGTCTATTTCAGCAGTTACGACGAGGCCATTAATCAGGGGTATACACCTGCCAAAGACTGCAATCCGCAATAATAAGAAAATAGGACA
>CACYBZ010000351.1 GCA_902772795.1 uncultured Ruminococcus sp.
ACCAATCCGGGAATGAAACAGACTGACAGATGTCACCCACTTGAAGTCAGACCGTTTTCTTATCGTGAAAATGCAAGAATACAGACTTTTCCTGACAGTTGGATTTTTTGCGGTAAACTTTCTGATAAATACAGACAGGTCGGAAATGCTGTGCCCGTCAATCTTGCCAGGGAAATCGGTATAGAAATCGTCAAGGCATTGGAGTTGTTATAAAAAATGTTTTCGTTATCCTTTATTGATGAAAAATCCTTTAAAAAACATGTTCAGGAAACAGTTTCCTGTTATAACCGAACTTCACATACTGTCAGTTTAAAAGATTTCAATGCGAATGTGATTGACCCGATTAAACTGTTGTTTGATAAAATGGTCTTTGGTAAAAGTTTTGAAGATATTATTAATCTTGAAATATATCGACAAAAGGATAAAGCTAATACTAATGCTATCGGTTATTTTCATCAGAATATATTTCGTTATTTTCAAAATTGTACTGTACCGTCCAAAGGTTGGGACGTTATATTTGACGGTGCAGATTATCGGATTTTCGTGGAGATGAAAAACAAGCATAATACAATGAATTCTTCATCATCGCAAAAAACATATATACAGATGAAAAATAAAATTCTACAGTCTCCGAATGATTATTGTTTTTTAGTTGAAGCGATTGCACCGATATCAAGAAATATACCATGGATATGTTGTGTTAACGGACAGAGTTGTTCCAATGAACACATCAGACGGGTATCCATAGATAAATTCTATCATATTGTTACAGGTGTAGAGAATGCATTTTATCAGGTATGTATGCAGCTGCCTGAAACACTGGCAGAATTGATGAAAGAAAATGTCGTGCATGCAACACAAAATAATACAGTGCTGGAAGAATTACAAAAAGAAAATCATGAAATCCTGAAATCCCTATATCTTTTGGCATTCAGTACATATAATGGATTTGATAAACTGAAATAAAAAAATATAATTCATACAGGAGGAAATCAAAATGACGGAAATGCAGAAAATGGGACAGAAAGCAAAACAGGCTTCACAAGTTCTGGCAACAGCGGGAAAGCAGAAAAAAACAGCCTTACTGGCTATCGCTGATGCACTGGTAACAAACAAAGCCAGAATCCTGGAAAGTAATAAGATTGATCTGGAAAACGGCGAGAAAAATGGTCTTACACAGTCTTTACTTGACAGATTGCGACTGACAGAAGAAAGAATTGAAGGTATGGCACAAGGTGTCCGCAAAGTTGCTGAATTTGATGATCCTATCGGTGAGGTTATCAGCGGAAGGGTTGCCGAAAACGGTATGGAAATCAAGAAAGTCAGAGTTCCTATGGGGGTTATTGGTATCATTTTTGAAGCACGCCCCAATGTTACTTCTGATGCAGCCGCATTATGTCTTATGGCAGGCAGTTCGGTTATTCTGCGTGGCGGTAAAGAGGCGATTCATTCCAACACAGCCATAGCGGACATTATGAGAGAAGCTATTCAATGTACAGGATTGCCTGAAGACTGTGTTCAGCTTGTCAAAGATACTTCCAGACAGTCTTCTGTTGAACTTATGCAGTTAAGCGAATATCTTGACGTTCTGATTCCTCGTGGCGGTGCAGGACTGATTAAAGCCGTTGTGGAAAATTCCAAAGTTCCCGTTATTGAAACAGGTGTAGGAAATTGTCATGCAGTTATTGATAAAGATGCCAATCCGGAAATGGCAGTTGATATTATTTTCAACGGCAAGACCCAAAGACCTTCTGTATGCAATGCACTGGAAACCGTACTTGTCCATAAAGACATTGCACAAACCGTATTGCCTATGCTCAAAGCAAGGCTTGACGAAAAAAATGTAGAGTTTCATGGTTGTGAGATTACCCGCAGTATTCTGGGGGAATGTGTCATTCCTGCCGAAGAATATGACTGGGCAAATGAATATCTTGATTATAAAATCGCCATAAAAGTGGTTAACTCTCTTGATGAGGCGATAGCTCATATCCGACAATATTCCACAGGTCACAGTGAAGTCATTATTACCGATAATTACAGTGCTCAGCGGAAATTTATTGCCGAAGTGGATTCTGCAGCAGTATATGTCAATGTATCAACACGTTTTACTGACGGCGGTGAATTCGGTATGGGAGCGGAAATAGGTATTTCCACACAGAAACTTCATGCCAGAGGTCCTATGGGGCTGAAAGAACTGACTTCGATGAAATTTATTATCAGCGGTAACGGACAAGTCAGAAGCTGAAACTTAGAAATGGAATGATATTTATGAATAAAATTTCAATCAATGATTTAATTTCTGAAAGTAAAATTGTTTCCACTGTAAAAAATATAAATATTCTCTATAAAATTACCTTTATTTTTACATTTATATGGGGAATTTTTGCTCATGGTATGGCTTTGTTCAATAAATATTCTTTCCATGATGATATGACAAACATTTACTATGGAACAGGTGCAACAATCAGTTCAGGCAGATGGATGTTGGAAATTTTCGAACGCATCAAACTCCACTTGGATTTTTACTACAGTATTCCTGTATTTTATGGTTTTCTTGTTATTTTACTGATTGCTGTCATTAATGTATTGCTTGTTGAATTTTTTTCTGTCAAAAATGTGTATTTCTGTGTTTTTTTCAGTGGATTGACAGTATCTTTTCCTACAGTGTGTTCTTTATTTGGTTTCATGTTTACTTCTTTCTATTATATTTTAGGTATATTTATGGCGATTTTAGGAGCATGGTTGTTATGTCGATATAAACAGTGGTACATGACTGTTGTTGCTGTAGTACTTATGGGAAGTTCGTTAGGAGTTTATCAGGCTAATATAGGAATATACATCAGTTTTATATTGCTGTATATGATTAAAGATACTTCTGAACATCAGCGAAAAGCAAAAGCATTTTGTCGATATAGTTTTTATTATATTGTTTGCATTATTGTTTCTTTTTTATTTTATTTGTGTGTCAATAAACTCGCCCTGTCTTTATTTCATGCTACATTAACTGATTATCAAGGCATATCTTCTATGGGAAATGTTCCTTTAAGCGAATATTTTCAGAGAATAATATATACTTACAGAATTTTTATTTTCCCTAATCATTATAATGAAATTGATGTTATTTATTTTTCAAAAAGCATCTTAGTTTACTGGATTATTTTATGTGTTACAGCATTATTAACGATTACATTGATTATACAGAAATGGAAAGAATATAAATTATATGTCTTAGAATTATTGATACTGATTTTATTTGTACCTTTGGCAATTAATTTTTCGTATGTTATCACCGAGCCAAGTAGCGTATACTCTTTAATGCAATATTCCCATATATTCTTATATGTATATTTTTTATGGTTAATGGCAAAAAGTGATTTGGTTGTTCCTAAAAAACATGTGATGAAGACGATCTCAACAGTCTGTATATTTTTATTGGTTTTGGTTGGTTGTAGAACAGCAAATACTCATTATCTTTCTGCTGAACTAAAACAACAGAGAGCTATCAGTTATTTTACCGTTTTGGTTGCCAATATCAAATCTACCGAAAATTACAAAGATGATTATCCTGTTGTTTTTATCAACGAAAAAAGAAAAGATTTATCCCTTAATGAACAGGATTACTTTGAATTTATTTCTTATATGCCTTATCGGTTAAGTGTCATTAATAATTACAGCTGGGAAAAATTTATAACAGTATGGACAGGCTACAACCCTGTTATTTTGAAAGAAGATGAATTTAAAAATTTACCTGAAGTTAAAAATATGCCTTCCTATCCTGATGACGGTTCTATAAAAGTCATTGACAGAACTGTTGTGGTGAAATTTTAATTTTTGTATATTGACAAAGTAAAGGTTGTTTGTTAGAATAGTCATACCGCTTATTTCAGGCTTTGAGAAGTGAAAAGATTTTCCGCCTGCAAGTA
>CACYBZ010000352.1 GCA_902772795.1 uncultured Ruminococcus sp.
AAACGGATTTTTAATCAGCTGTTCTTCATTGCCGTTTATCTGTGCGATTGCCGACAAAATATCATAGGCTTTTTCACAATCCATTTCGTAAAACTCACGATTTTTTGCGTGTCGCAGTGACGGGTCAAGCGTATCAATCAGACTATGTAAGCGTAAGTCTTCCAGTCTTTTTTTGACTTTATAGACAGCATAACAATGAAACGGGTCAGGCAATCCTGAATTATTGTTAAGCGTTTTCAGGCGTTTCAGAACATCATCAGCATAGCCGATTTTGACTAAATCTGAAAAAGCAGGGTTGACGAGAATATAAATTGCACCGACAAATATTTCTTTTTTGTACCAGCCGTGTTCATAACCTCGTTTTCTCAGTTCCTTTTCAAAATCAGAAGATACAATACCGATAATATCTTCATCGGAATATCTTGATAAATCGCCCATACCACATTAAGAATGTTCTCTGGTATAGTTCAGCAGACCGCCTGCAAGGATAATATCTTTTGTTCTGTCGGAAAGTTCACATTTGGCAACAATGGTTTTTCCGTTGGTTTTATTTTCGATGACGATATCTTCACCGTTGATGATTTTCTCTTTGACATTCGGCAGGACAAGTTCATCATTAAGGTTGATATTGTCATAATCGTTTTCATTGACAAAAGTAAGAGGAATAATGCCTGCATTGATAAGGTTTGCACGGTGTATTCTTGCGAAACTCTTGACCAATACAGCCTTTACACCAAGATAAAGGGGTGCAAGTGCAGCGTGTTCTCTGGAAGAACCCTGACCGTAATTTTCACCGCCGACAATGATACTTTTGCCCATCATTTTTGCTCTTGTGGGGAATTCTCTGTCACAGACGGTAAAGCAATGTTCGGAAATTGCGGGTATGTTGGAACGCAACGGCAAAATCTTAGCACCTGCGGGCATAATATGGTCTGTGGTGATGTTGTCTTCTACCTTGAGAGAACATTGTGCCTCAATGCTGTCATCAAGCGGATAGGTAGCAGGATAAGGCTTGATATTCGGCCCTCTGAGCACTTCCACACTGTCCATATCTGCTTCGGCAACGGGAGGAGCTACCATGTTATCATTGACGAGGAATTTTTCAGGCAAGTCAATTTTGACTTCATCGCCCAAAGTTCTGGGGTCACAGAACACGCCTGCCAATGCGGAAACTGCCGCTGTTTCAGGGGAAACAAGATAAATCTGACCGTCAGCCGTTCCTGAACGACCTTTGAAATTACGGTTGAATGTTCTCAAAGAAATTCCTTTGGAATTAGGGGACTGACCCATACCGATACAAGGACCGCAGGCACATTCCAGGATTCTTGCCCCTGCTGCGATTAAGTCACCCAATGCACCGTTAAGTGCTAACATATTGTAGACCTGCTTAGAACCGGGAGCAATGGCAAGCGATACATTTTCAGCAACGGTTTTGCCTTTCAGAATAGCGGCAACTCTCATCAAATCGAGATAAGACGAGTTCGTACAAGAACCGATACATACCTGGTCAACGGTCTGACCTGCCAGTTCGCTGATAGGCTTGATATTGTCAGGACTGTGGGGACAAGCCGCCATAGGAACAAGTGCAGAAAGGTCGATGTCAATGACTTCATCATAAACGGCATCAGCATCTGCGGAAAGTTCACACCAGTCATTTTCTCTTCCCTGTGCTTTCAGGAATGATTTTGTCACTTCGTCAGAAGGGAATATAGAAGTTGTCGCACCGAGTTCAGCCCCCATGTTGGTAATGGTAGCACGTTCGGGAACGGTAAGGGTCTTGACACCTTCTCCGCTGTATTCGACAATCTTTCCGACACCGCCCTTTACGGACATAATTTTCAGCACTTCAAGGATAACATCTTTAGCGGATACCCACGGCTGTAATTTTCCCGTAAGATTGACTCTTACCATTTTAGGCATAGTGATGTAGTAAGCACCACCACCCATAGCCACAGCAACATCAAGACCGCCTGCACCGATAGCAAGCATACCGATACCGCCACCTGTGGGAGTATGGCTGTCAGAACCGATTAAGGTTTTACCGGGGATACCGAATCTTTCCAGATGTACCTGATGACAGATACCGTTACCGGGTCGGGAATAATAAATACCGTGTTTACGGCAGACTGTCTGAATAAAGCGATGGTCGTCCGCATTTTCAAAACCTGTCTGCAAGGTGTTGTGGTCGATATAGGCAACGCTCTTTTCCGTCTTGACACGGGGAACACCGATAGCTTCAAATTCAAGATAAGCCATCGTACCTGTTGCGTCCTGGGTAAGGGTCTGGTCGATTTTCAGCCCGATATCCGTACCGACTTTCATTTCACCGCTTAACAAATGTTCTTTAATGATTTTCTGTGCTATGGTATAGCCCATACTAATCCCCTCCTTGATATATTTTCGGGTGCAAGTTGTTCAAGAGCTCCGCCCTTGAAAATCCCGTGAGAGGCTTTGCCCCTCAACCCCACAAGCCTTTGAAAAAGGCTTGACATGAACTTTATGAAAATTCGCTGTCGCAAATTTCGGATTACAGTGTCTTGACGAATTCTTTCAGATAAGCTTTGAAGTCTTCACCCAGTTCTTCGTTGGCGACACCCAGTTCTACCTGAGCTTTCAGAATACCGAGTTTATTTCCCATGTCATAGCGGACACCCGTAAAGTCAACAGCCGTCATACCGACACTGCGTGCAAGGACTTTCATTGCGTCAGTAAGCTGAATTTCTCCGCCGACACCGGGTTCTACCGTTTCGAGAATTTCAAAAATTTCAGGCGGTAAAACGCATCTGCCCAGAATGGAGAAAAGTGAAAGGACTTCTGCTTTGGTCTGCGGTTTTTCCACCATATCGGTACAATGATAGATATTGTCTTCAATCTTGTCCACTTTGAGTGAACCATATTTATGAATTTCGCTTTCAGGAACAGCTTTGACACCGAGTACACCTTTACCGTATTTTTCATAGGCTCTGATAAGCTGACCGATGGCGGGGTCTTCACCCACAATGACATCATCACCGAACAATACGGCAAACGGCTCATCACCGACAAAGTTCTTTGCACAATGTACGGCATGTCCCAGACCTTTGGTTTCTTTCTGTCTGATAAAAGTAATGTTGGCAATCTGCGGAATAGCATGAACCGTTTCATAGAAAGCGGTCTTGTTGCCCTTGAGTAAAGCCTGTTCCAGTTCGGGAGAATAGTCGAAATGGTCTTCAATAATACCTTTTCCCCTGTTGGTGATAATGAGAATTTCCTCAATTCCCGACTTTACCGCTTCTTCGACAATATACTGAATAGCGGGTTTGTCCACAATCGGGAACATTTCTTTCGGCATAGATTTGGTAGCGGGAAGTACTCTTGTTCCCATACCTGCTGCGGGAATAACCGCTTTTCTGATTCTTTTCATAATTTACCTCTCTGTCTTCTATTTTAGAGAACTCATAAATGACGGCAGAATATTCAATATCACATAACCAATAAACAGAATATAGCCCATAAGGGTATCCACTCCGCCTGATTTTTGAAGATGCTGGGCAATTTCTTCTTTGGTATGATATTGTTCTTTTATCTGTCTTACTTTTCTGACAACATGGTTGTAATAACATCTGTTTGCGGTCAGTCCGCTGATGAACATCACCGCATACTGTATGACTTTGAATACAGACGGAGCAATAAAATATAACATACGGTCAGCATAATCTGTCATCAGCACATTATAGAATTCCGCATCGGAACTCACTCCTGAACTGTAAATCTGATTATAAATACTGACAGATGTCGGCATGGTGAGAATGTAACCACAAAGACATATTCCCATAATCAGCGTAAGAACAATTCCCAGACGGTACTGTTTACGATAGATAAACCACCCTCCGCCGAAAAGACACGCTGCAAAATTAAAACGGCTTCTGTTCAACATTCTCAGATTTCTGAATATTACGCTGTAAAAGAAGGTGTTTTTCTGGACATACTGCTTAGCGTCAGCCAATGTAACATTGTCAGCAATTTCATCTTTGTCCGTCAGATTGGCAAAGTCGAATTTGAAAGGAATCTTGCTGTTTTTTATCAGATTTTCAAATTCCTCATTACCGTCCTCATC
>CACYBZ010000353.1 GCA_902772795.1 uncultured Ruminococcus sp.
ACGCTGTTTACACTCTGTACAAGCTAATGTTATTTTTACTCTCATCTGACGGCACCTCCGATATTGCGGTAATTTTAGCCTCCCTCAGAACAGAACCTACCAGTATTCCTGTCTGCCCTTACTGACAGACAAAAAAATAAGCCCCTTTTCTGAGGTATATCTACTATACCACAGAAATAAAATTTCGTCAAGGTTTTTTTCATTTTTTTCTTCGTCACACCACAACTGACAGACATTTTCCTCCTGCCACGGGAAAATATCTGTCAGTAAAGCACTTCTGTTCCGTTCTCAGGCCAACCGTACAGAATTACTCTGTACATTCTTATCAATGATTTCTGTACTCTTTCCATCATAAAAAGCAAGTACATAGCCTCCTGTATTTGATTGCCCCTCCTCCTGACAATACAGGACTATGGCGTTTTTATTCTGATATGTATATCCTGAACATTCTTTGGCAAGTTCCGTAGTCTTTCCGTCTGCATAGTAATGTAATGTTCCCTTAAAGTTATCTCTGTCATATTCTGTGTAATACAGGATTCCCCCGTCAGACATTAAGACGATTCTTTCCCAGAAAACATCATTGCATACTTCTGTATCGTCAACAAAGAGTGTTCCCACAGCATTGACATAATGTCCATAAGAATAGGCTTTTCTTAAGGTAATACATACGCCGTTTTCACCGATTCGATACTGTCCCACTTCATCAGAAATTTTCTGCATACTGGGATTCTTCAAAGACATATCCACTTTATAAAGCGTTCTGTCAGAAGTATTTTTTACGTCCGTGCCACGAGTAATGTTACCTTTTTCCTGCTCATAGAAAAACAACGTTTTTTTATCTTTGGAAGTGCGGATATCTACCAACTTGCCTACACTGTCCACCAGTTTTGTTGATGAATAATCTTCATTGACTTTGTAAAATGCAGAATTGATTTTATTAACAATCCAATTGGAAACAATCTGTGCTGGTGTCCAAATCGGATTCAACGATGTTCCCCCTTCTGTCAACTTTGATGCCTTGATTTTCGGCAAATCCGTTGACAGCGAAGTATACAGTAATACACCATCTTCAGTGATATGTTTCATTTCAACGTTTTCTAATGCTAATTTTTTAGTTTCTGCCCCTCCTGAAGAAGAAACCTGCCTTATGTCACTCTCGTTTATCCACATTGTCTCCAGAACATTGTTGCTGATTTCTATACTTTTTGTTCCATCATAGATATTCAGCTGTGTCAGATACTGTGTATCCATCTTTTTTCCTTTTGCTTCTTCAAAATATTTTCTGCTGAATTCCGGTACTGTGTCATATTCCAATACATCGTCAATATTGAGATAGGACTGATTGGACGACATATATATCATCTTTCCTTCAGCGGTGAATGCTACAATGGAAAATCTGTTTTTATCTGTACTGAAATGGGAAGGATAATCAAATTTCATGTTGTGCGGATACTGATACATACAATTTTCCTGATCACTGACGAAAGCTTCAAATACCCCTATTGCTCTGTCCATACCATACGATGTATCTGTACCTGTTGACTCTACTTTACTCTTTTCAGGAATTTCCAGCACGTCAGAAAAAATCTTGCGACTTTCGGCATTCTTCTGCCAAAGATATAAATCTTTGCCTTTCTGATAATAAACACACGACACATCTTGATTTGCCCACAGTATGGTGGTAATCCCTTTGTCTATGGTTTCGACCTGCTTTCCGTCAGTAAAACAAAGGTCACTGCTTTTCAGGGTCTGATACACTACCTTACTGAAATCGGTGTTGTAATAATAGATTTTGACATCAGAAGCAATTTCTTGTTTACTGTCAATATTGCTGACATACAATGTATCTTCAGGTGATGTGTACAACACTTTTGTTCCGTCTTCAGAAATGGCAAGAGATTTGATATTACTGGAAATTTCTTTGTCTTCCACATACTTCGTCCCGTCATATTCCACACGGGTCAGCATACCCGGATTTGCTCCCAGATAATAGAAAATGTATTTGTGTTCATTTTCTATCACCTGTACCTCTGCACCTTTGGGCTTATATTCGCTGATATCTTCACTGTTGTCGACAATTTCCGATTTGCCATCATGATAGAGATGCATAACATCATCTGTGGTCTTATAGTATATCTTTGCGGTTGCAGAAGACTGTGACGATACGTTTTTTTCACTTTCATCGGTCTGCTGACTTTCCTTGTCACTTTTTGCACAGGCAGATACGACCGAACAACAAAGTAATACACTACAAACTACTGCGATAAATTTTTTACTGCAATTCATTGTTAAACCCCCATTTTTTTTCGATAAATACACTAAAACGGGCAAACATTCCCTAAACGAAAATGTCTACCCGCAATACTCAACAGAAAGATTTAAGAATACAACATTAATGTATATATCTGCAACCGCTCAATTATTCAGCGTCCTGAGTGTCGTCCTCTTCTTCATCATCGTCGTTGTCCTGCAACAATGCTCTGATGGAAAGGCTTACTCTCTTCTTGTCAAAGTCGATTGCCGTAATCTTGGCATTGACTTTCTGACCAATCTGGAGTTCGTCCTCAGGCTTCTCGATTCTGCGGTCAGCAATCTGAGAAATGTGGATAAGACCATCAATACCGGGGATAATCTTGGCAAATGCCCCGAATGAGGTAAGTCCGACAATTTCTACTTCGGTAACCGTTCCCTCAGGATATTCATTTTTCAGAATTTCCCAGGGATTGTCCTCTGACTTCTTGTAACCGAGAGAGATATTCTTCTTTTCTTCGTCAATATCCTTGACGTAAACTTCAACAACATCACCGACTTTGACAACTTCTGACGGGTGATTGATTCTGTTCCAGGAAAGCTCGGAAATGTGAATCATACCATCAACACCGCCGATGTCCACAAATGCACCGTAACTGGTGAGGGATTTTACTGTACCTGTATAGACTTTACCCACTGCACAGTCTGCCCAGAAAGCTTCTCTGATTTTTGCTTTTTCCTCGGCAAGAACCGAACGGATAGAACCTACGGCACGTTTTCTGCCCTCGTTGATTTCGATGATACGGAATCTGACTGTCTGACCTTTAAGGGAGTCTGTTTTTTCGTTTCGGCTTGCCGTAGCCTGCGATGCGGGAACAAATACTCTTGCTCCGTCTGCCGTTACTACGATAACACCGCCCTTATTGATTTCCTTGACAACACCTGTCAGAATCTCTTTGGTTTCGTAAGCGGATTTTACGTTGTCCCAGCCCTTCTGTGCGTCAACACGCTTCTTGGAAAGCATGATAGTACCTTCCTGGTCGTTGGTACGCATAATCAGCAGGTCGAGTTCATCGCCGACTTTAACAAGGTCTTCGGCTTTTGCGTCAGGGTCGTTGCTCAGTTCTGACAACTTAACGATACCTGCCTGCTTCTTGCCGACAATGTCCACATATATCTCGCTTGGTGTTACCTGCTGGACTACGCCTTTTACCCTTCCGTTAGTATTGTAACTCTGCAAATTCTCCTCCAGGAGAGTTTCAAAGTCCTTTTCTTTTTCTTCACTGGAAATTACCTGATTTTCTTCCATTGTATCCAGTACCTCCTTTATAATCCTTGCCGGGGCAGATGCTCCGGCAGTAACGCCAATGTTACAAGCTTCTGAAAAGTCGATTGATGACAATTCCTTACTTGTTTCAACAAGATATGTGTTCGGACACACACGTCTGCAAATCTCATAAAGCTTGCAGGTGTTTGAACTGTTTTTGTCGCCAATAACTATCATGAGGTCTGACATCTCTGCCAGTGACCTCGCCTCTTCTTGCCTTTCTGTCGTTGCATTACATATTGTATCAAAAACTATCGCATTTGTACATAGTTTTTTGATAATTTCTAAAGTTTTTTTCCATTCACCAATGTCGAATGTTGTCTGACAGACGACTGTGAGTGGAAAATCTTTCAGATTTTGGTGATTTTCGATAATATTTTCTGC
>CACYBZ010000354.1 GCA_902772795.1 uncultured Ruminococcus sp.
GGTTGTTAGGAACTATATTTTTTTACCATAAAGATGTGATAAATATACAGCTTGTTCATAATTTGTTTACTCATTCAAAAACCCTGATTCCTTGCATACAACACCTTGATTTTTTTGTTTTTTTTTGCTACAATGTAATGAAATGCAGTACCATATGTCGGAGGGTATGAAAAGTATGGCTTTGAAACTGATGTATATCACGAATCATACAGGTATCGCACAAATTCTTGACGGATACGGTGTGGACAGAATTTTTTTGGATTTGGAAATTATCGGCAAGGAAAAAAGACAGGGACATCTTGATACCGTTATTTCCCGTCATTCTATAGATGATGTTGCTCCATTGCGTAGAGTGATTCACGAAAGTAAACTATTAGTCAGATGTAACCCTATACACGAAAATTCAAAATCTGAAATTGAAAAAATTATTAGTGACGGTGCTGATATTATCATGTTACCGTACTTCAAAAGTGCTAATGAAGTAGAAACTTTTCTCAGCTATGTAAAAGGACGGGTAAAAACAAACCTGCTATTTGAAACACCCGATGCCATTGAAAATGCAGACAAAATTTTAAAATTAGGCGGTATTGACGAAGTACATATCGGTCTTAATGATTTACATCTGGGATATGGTCTTGTTTTCATGTTTGAGCTGATGATAAATGGCGTAGTGGAAAATCTGTGCCATCAGTTTAAGAAATATCATATTCCTTTTGGTATAGGCGGTGTCGCTGCACTCAACAGAGGAGCACTTCCTGCCGAATATATCATCGCAGAACATTATCGCTTAGGTTCGGAATGTGCCATTCTTTCCAGAAGTTTTTGCAATGTAAAGAATTTTAATACATTAACTGACTTTGCTGTTGTTTTCTTGCAAAGACTGACAGAAATAAAAGGATATGAAAAGGTCTTAGCAAATGAAAATGCAACATTTTTTGACAACAACCATGTAATGATGGAAGAACGTATTAAAGAAATCGTCAGTCGGATAAAATCAACAAAAAACAAATGAAAGGATAGTCAGGTAAACTCAATGAAATTATTGATAACGGGAGCTTTTTCTGTCAATGATGAACAGTTGGTTCAAATACAAAAACTTGGTTACGAAGTAACATTTGTTCAGAATGAAAGAGAACCCCTCAATATAGATTGTTCACAGTTTGAAGCAGTGATTTGTAACGGATTGTTTTTATATAATGATATCCAGAAATTTACCGCTTTGCGATTCATTCAGGTAACAAGTGCCGGTCTTGACCGTTTACCTATGGAGTATATTCAAGAACATCATATCACCGTAAAAAATGCCAAAGGGGTATATAGTATTCCCATGGCAGAATGGTGCATCGGTCAGTTATTAGCTGTTTTTAAATGCACACATTTCTTTTACGAAAATCAGAAAAATAAACAATGGAAAAAAAACAGAGCACTCAGAGAATTAAACGGTAACACGGCTTGTGTTGTCGGTTTTGGGAGTGTCGGTTCTGAAACCGCCAAAAGATTGTCAGCATTTGGTGTAAAAATACTCGCCGTAGACTGTACTTTACCACAATACAACAGTTACGATGAGTATTTCAATATTCATGAGCTGGATAGTGCACTTGCCCAAAGCGATATTGTCATTCTGACGTTACCTCTCAACAAAGAAACTTATCATTTATTTAACAATGATAAATTATCAAAAATGAAAAATGGCAGTATCTTGGTGAATATGTCAAGAGGAAAAATTGTAGATGAACAGGCATTGTTATCCGCTTTACACAACAGAACGCTTTCGCTTGCTATTTTAGATGTTTTTGAGCAAGAACCACTTGAAAAATCCAATCCACTCTGGAACACTGAAAATATCATAATCACACCGCACAATTCTTTTGTTTCAGAAAAAAATCAGGAAAGATTATTTCAAGTAATTTCTGAGAATCTTCAAATGTTATGGTAGTGGTGGGGATATATAATGATGGTTTATTGGATTGTATTTATTTACACAACTATTGTTAGTGTGATAGTGAATAATATGAACAAAAAAACGGTCATCTTCAAAGAAGCTGTATCAGAAAAAAAGGTAGCGTTTAAAAGAGTCGGGCTTTTTGGTGGATTACTGACTTTCTTTATGGCAACATTTTTTGCCGGTCACCGTTGCGATGTAGCTGACTCCTTTCTGTACATCAGCTATTTCGACAATATGGGTGGAACAGTAGGTGATATTCCTCAAATATTACAATCTGATGCTAAGTGTCCCCTCTTTGATGCCATTATTATTTTTTGTAAACAGCAACTGCATTATTCCTATCATGAATGGTTTATGTTATTGGCATTTTTTCAGGGATTTACTGTAGCAAGATTTATTTGTAAATTTTCCGAAAATTTTGACTTCTCCAGCTATATGTTTGTCGCAGAGGTCACTTTTTTTTGGATGTACAATGGTATTCGTCAATTTACAGCAGTATGTATTGTACTATTGGTTATGGAACAATATTTTAACAAAAAATGGATACCATTTTTAATTGCTGTTTTTTTGGCTTATAAGGTACACAGTAGTGTTGCTATTTGGATTGGCTTTTTCATTACAGCTCACTGGAAACCTTTCTCAGCTAAAACCATGCTTGCTATTGTAGCAGCTGTCATTGCTTTTTCAATATTTATCAGTGGAGATATGGAAGGTACAGATTACGCAGGTTATAATGAGCAAAATGAATATGCTGATGACGGCGTTAATATATTTCAGGTATTAATCTATGCTGTACCAGGTGCCATTGCCTTTGTAAAACGAAAAGTTATTTTTGAAAAAAAGCGACCTTATTACATCGATATTATGATTAACTTATCAGTCGCTGCAGTAGGTTTGGACATTGTAGGCATGATAAGCAGTCAAGGGGTTACCATCGGAAGACTTCCCATTTATTTTTCATTATGCAACAATATTCTTATTCCTTGGCTTATCGACAATGCTTTCAGTAAACCTCAGGGGAGTATCATCAAAAAAATAGCTTACGGTTCATATTTCTTTTATTATATTTTCTACACTTATATTACCAAAGGAGGTCTGAATTATCATTCCAGAAGTCTTGGCATTGCTCTTTACAGCCATTGATAATACTTGGCGAACAGTAAAGATTCATATCCCACATAGGAATATATGGGTGATGTCTGAGATAAAAATCGTAACCGGGATTGATGGCATGAATCAATAATGGAATAGTAAAAACATCTTCAAAGCGATGATAAACAGCAATATTCAGCTTTGGCATCAGGAACTTCAGTGTGTTAATCCCTCCTGCCAAAGCTTCTTTTTCTGCTCCTTCCACGTCCATTTTAATATACGACAAGGATATATTCTTTGCGATTTCATCAATAGTAATTGTGTCAACATAAATACCCGATTGATTTCCCAGTGTAGAATTACGTCCCCCGTTATCCGAAAACAACAATGACATTTTATCTTTTTTCCAGACAAGTTTCTGATAAGCAACGATATTTTCCTTGTCACGGATATAGCCACATAGTTTTTTATACGTTTTCGGGTCAGGTTCAACAGCAATAACTTTTCTGTAACCTCCGGCATAATGAATAAGTTCTTCAATGGTATCTCCACGATAAGCACCCAAATCAAGATAATTTTCATAAGGAGACAAAGAAAGAATGTCGGAAAACAGTTGTTTATCTTTTGCATCAAAAGATGAAAAAAGATAGTCCATCGTTCCGCTGTAATAAAATTGAAGAGCATCGCAATATACTTCCCTTGAACGATTATCTGAAAACAGTGCATAGGTCAGTTCCATTTTTTCCCTGTTAGCACAAATAAAATCATCATCGAAAATTTCTTCCCCATATACGGGAACATTCGGCACAATAACACGATGTTTCTGCGAAAGTTCTTTTATCCGTCTGATGACCTGCGGTACCTGTGTACCAAAAGTGATAGCGATGATAAAGTCATCATATAGATTTTCAAAATAACGCAACGATCGTACGGTAAAATCCTTATACTGCTGTCCCCTGACAAAATCATCGCTTGCCATTATTCCCTGGCAAACGATATTTTTTCTGGCAAATATCTTCAGAACCTTATCTGCTCCGTTACCCATACCGTAAAGAATGATTGGTTTTTTACAGTGTTGCAAATATTCCCATACATTTTCCTTTGAAAAAAAATGCTTGTCAAACATATCTGAATAATCCTTTTCTTTGTTGTTCTATCAGTGCGTTGATTTCGAAAAATTCATCTGAACGCTATTGTCCTGTCTTTTGAATTTATCTCGCATTATATCACAAAAGAAAATATTTGTACAGACAGATTACAACCACTTCGTCATGAAAATTCATATCGTTGAGCAGTATCTTTTCGATAAATATTTTGTATTTTTCCCTCTTTCGTGGAACAAGTAATATCACAGAAAGACAAAGAATAGATTGTTTTTTCTGTATCGCAAATTTGGATATGCTGTTCCATATCCTCATCAATATTACTGAGGACTTGATATAGTTGTGAGATATGATTTTCGGGCAAATCTGCACACGGAATATAATGCAGTGTACCATACTTAATGGTAAGCTGTTTTCCCTGATAACTATAGGTAAGACCTTGTAGTTGTTCAGGTAAATCGTAACTTATGCTGATAACCCCTGTACCATTACAAGTAACGGTATAACTTTCCTGTCCACATCGGACATGTGTTGTAAATTCTCTTTGTATCGGTGATGGCTCGATATTTTTTCGGCAACCTGTTATTGTCAAAAGAGAAAAAAACAACATCATCAAAGCCATTATATTTTTCATAAGATATCCCCCGTTTTATATTTTTCCTTAATCAATATGCAAAGAAAAACTTTTCTATACACAGGAAATAATTTATGTGTATAACTGCATTGTTGTCACCAATAAAAAAGCACCTCTTGAAAAAGAGATGCTACCAAAATCATATTTATACGGAAACCCCGCCCGACCGCTAGGTGTGTATTATAACCTGCCTACTAAAAATAGCCAGGTGGGCACCTATCAGCCAACTTTACTGCTCCCAACATCCGTACGGAAAATCGTTACGGGAGGTCTGCAAACCGTTGTTGAAAAATCAGTTCCCGAGAAAAAGAGTGTAGGGTTATATGGACACCAAACACGTATCGGGCAGGAAAAATCCGAAAAAAGCTATCACACACAAAAACAGTATACGTAAAAATAAAACGATTTATTCTTCTTCATCGAAAAGTTCTTCAAAACGTTTTTCGAAAATTTCAGACAATTCATCAAGTAATGTTTCGTCTTCTACTTCAATGAGCATCTCCTCTCCGTCTTCCTCAATAGTCTGAAAGATATAATACTCATCAGAAGAATCCAGACGCTGTCCGGCATCATCGTATACAGGAATTAATGCATAATAAACATTATCCCCCTGTTCAATGCTGTCTATGATTTCAAAAGTGTGCTCCTTGTTTTCATCGTCAACCAAAGTAATCAAATCTGCTTCGTATTCATTATTACTCATCAGTGAATCAATCCTTTCAAATCCTTACAGTTATTTTAACCATTTTTACGCTTTAAGTCAAGTAAAAATTTATGAAAAAAAATAATTTGTTAAATTTCAACAAAGTTATATATTTTTTAAATATTTATTAAAAAAAGTATTGACATTTACGAAAACCGTGCTATAATAAAGATAGCATACAGAAAGAGGTAGAGTCCAATGAGAATCTGATGTTTTTCTGGAGTTGTGTTCCATGCTTTATTAATAAAGAAGTGAGGTACATACCAATGGGAAGTTTATTTTAATTTCGGTTGATTTTACAGCTGAGGTACACGCCAATGAGAATACAAGGATTAAACGGTCGTTAAGGTTCAGTGTCAGAGAGCCGTGGCGATAAAGAACAGTTATCTTTAAAGATGAGAGGCTTAGTCCGATGTAATACTCTGGTTTAGCGGTAATAAACACTTCCGAGGTAGTTTTTGACGAAAGGAGCGAGCTGTATGTGCGAATTGGAACCTGCAATGTTAAAGGGCATTTGCCATAGAGCAAGTGTCATGAGTTACGAGTGGAGCGGGAATATATCGTAAGAGCGTAAAAAAGAGTAAGCATAGAGAATAGTCACAGAAATGGAGATTATATTTATCTTTGCTTTGATTTTAAACCTGAAGTGGAAAATGAAATTGATATATGAACGCAAAGGTCGTAGACAGTACCTTTACAATTTAATAAGTGATGGAAGATGTAACTAATTTTACATTGACCTTTTGTGTTTCAGTGTATATACCGATGACTTCACAGATGCGAAAGGCGTTTGTGGTGTGGCACATGGTCATACAATCAAGTTAAGCATTAAGGAGCAATGAGTATTCATTATCCGATGGTTTGCGGTGGTATAAATTCGTAGCCGAATGTACAATTGGTAATATACTTTACAGTTTTAGCGTTCTTTTTCTGAAATAGACAAACAGCCGACAGTGTGCATACTGTTGGCTGTTTTTTTATATAAAAA
>CACYBZ010000355.1 GCA_902772795.1 uncultured Ruminococcus sp.
GTATCTTCCGTATCTGCCTGTGTGGGAACAAGAGTCGGTGCTTCTGTGGGAGGCGGTGTTGTGATAGGTTCTTCTATAATAGTATAGAATGTTTCGGGTTCCTGAGGAACATACTCAGCTTCTGTCGGGGGTTGTGTAGTCGCTTCTACAGTGGGAAGCTGGGTAGGTGGCTGGGTAGGTGGCTGAGTAGGCAGAACAGTTTCCTGCTGTGTAGGTGGCTGAGTATCCGTCGGCTTACTACTATCATCATCAGACTTTCCGCACCCCACTACACTCATTGCCACTACTGACATAACACAAAACAACAGGATTATTTTTTTCATTTTGTGTCATCCTCCTTTCATCATCTCGGACTTCTTTGCTACACCATTTATTATAACGAAAACAAAATAAATTTCAACAAATTTCGTATAAAAACAGCAAAGAATTAACAAACATTTCATAACCTTTTCATAAAAGTCATAAATAGCAAAAATTCGGCAAAGACAAAAGCTCTGCCGAATTTTCTACATATTTTTTATCCAAAAAGCAACCGCAGGAGTAAAATCAGCGTTGCCATAAACATACCGAAGAAAGTTGAACTTACTGCGGACAACAGATAAACTGCCTTAATGATATTTTTCAAAGGATTCTCCCTGACTTTGATAACCATTGCCGTAATATTATCTGTACTGCCTCTGCCTTTCGCTTCACTGACCAGTTCATATGCCAGACGGTTGATATCTTCATTATGCAGGATAATGGTTCTGATAGCATTTTCATCAAGTGTATCTGTCAGTCCGTCTGAACACAGCAGAATAACATCGTCAGGAAAAATTTCCACCTGAGCATAATAGGGGGATAATGTCATATCCTCCGAAAGAATCCCCAGATGTTGCACTAACTGATGTCGTCTGCGATCCGTTTTCGCCTGTTCTTCCGTCAACATGCCTGATTCCACCATCTGTGCAATCAAGGTATGGTCTTTTGTCAATTTTCGTACACCGTTCTTATTGACGAGGTAGCATCTGCTGTCACCGATATTATAAACGGAAAGCTGTTTGTCCTGAACGACCGCCATAACCATCGTAGACCCCATATGTTCCCCTTTTGCTTTCATAAAATCACATATTTTCTGGTTAGCACCGCTGATGACCGACCATACTACCTGTTTATCAGGATATTTTACACTCTGATACATACCGCCGATTTCGTCTACAGCAATACGGGACGCAATTTCGCCGTCACTTTCTCCGCCCATGCCGTCACATACGGCAAACACACCATCCTGATAAAGTCCTGTCTGCTCTGTTGTGGTATCTCTGATGTTGTGCAATATTTTTCCGTTGAGAAAAAAATTATCCTGATTGACTGTTTTTCTTGTGCCTTTGTCGGAATACACCGAGGCAAAAAGCCGTGTGTCCAATCGTATCTGCCTCCCTTATCTTGCGTCTTTCGATATCCGCCTGAGTATCAGCGAAGAAACGGCTATCAACAGGACGATAAACAAAAATAATACTATCCAGGTAAACCAGATATGCTTTGGCACTGCCTCAAATCCGTCATAAAATTCCCGTTCAATGACGGACTCCAGCATATTTCGGGTAGCATCATCTTTCGCCTCAGCAACAACACGCAATTCCAGATTGTTCAGGTCAACGATAGACCCCAGACTGTCCATTCCCCATTTACTGAACGTAATATAAGAAATTTTTTCGGTGAATCCGTTCAAATCGAACAGTACCCCTGACAAAACAAGTTGGACAATAAGAATAATCGGAGCAGTAATATTGGCGATATCTCCCGATTTGACGATGGAAGACACGAACAATCCCAGCATATCTGATGCCAGCATGAGCAGAAACAAAGAAATAAATACGTCAATAAAAAAGCTTTCGCTGACAACACCCTCTGACGGAAAATCCATCAGCAACATACACACACCCAAGAACACCAGCGACTGTAACAGACATAAAATAAACTGTACAATGAACTTTGCTGTAACATAAGCAAATATTTTCAGATTTGCCATATATTCCCGTTTCAGAATACCTCTTTCCTGACAGATTTCCTGTATGGAATTGAAAAGCCCTATCCATATCGCTACACATACCATAGTAAACAATGTTGATTTGGTATCTTCATAAGTAATAAAAGTATCTTCTGACGACACTAATCCGACAATAATGGCAGTAACGACAGGTAATAATCCCACCATCAGTATTTTTTTGCTGTTTGCTTTCAAAATGTAAAACTGTCTTTTGACAAGAATGACAATCTGTGTCCAGACAGATATCTGTTTATTTTCCAAGATGCTCACCTCCTTGAAGACTGATTATATTGTCGGATAAAATAATCTGCATGATTCTTTACTTTCTCATAGGCTTCCGAAATGGCTGTGACTCCGAAAAAATGCAGTGCATCCGACGGCGAACCGTAATAACACAATTTTCCGCCCGGAGCAAGAAAAATAATTTTATCAAACAAATGAATATTCTGTAATGTATGCGTAATCACAATAATAGTCTTTCCAATATTCAACGAAAGATTTTTCATCTGTTTCATCAGAATAGTTTCCGTTTCAGGGTCAAGTCCTGATGTCGGCTCATCCAGAAAAAAGATATCCGGGTCAGATACCAGTTCCATGGCAATACTGACACGCTTTTTCTGTCCTCCGCTGAGTTTTTTAATCAGCGTGTTACGATGTTCGGAGAGTCCCATAATCTGCATGACTTTCTCTACCCGATTGATTTTTTCCTGTCTGGAAATATCTTTGGTCAGACGTAAATCCGCCGTAAACTTCAAAGAATGATAAACACTCAGATAATCATATAACTCATCTTTCTGCGGTACGTTGCCTATTCTGGATTTCATCAAATGATAATTATCATAAAGATTCATACCGTCCATAAACACTGCTCCGCTTGTTGCCGGTTCATAGCCGTTGATACAGTTCATAAACGTCGATTTTCCCGCACCTGATCCGCCGATGATAGCTACCAGTTCACAAGGGTGTACTGTCAGGGTAATATGTTCCAGTATCGTCTTGTTCTTCTGTACTACTTTGCTGATGTCGTAAACTTCAAGTTTAATGCCGTTAGGTTCAATATTGAAATAAATCACACCGTCTATATAGATAATCTTCGTATTGGCGATAGAAATAACGTCATAGTCACTTAAAAAACAACTTTCCGTAATCCTTTTTCCATTAACAATCACCCCGTTCAGACTGTCTTTATCCACAATAAATACCCTGTCAGGCCAGTAGACAATCTTGGCGTGTGTTTTGGATACCTTGACACTGTCAATACACAATTCCCCCTGTGCAACACTTCTGCCTATTTCCAGTTCATGATTGGGTTTGTCCTTCAGACTGATATATTTCCAGCGGGCATTTGTTGACATACCCTCCGAAAATATCATCATTACGTTTTCGGGATTGCCCACCGACCCGGGAACAGCAATTTTAATGACATCACCATTACCCAGACGATACATCTGTGAACGATTATAATGTCCGCAACCTATCTGTGCCCCGTTGAGCAGCGTTCCGTTCAGACTCCCTTCATCGTTATAATAAAAATCCCCGTTAATCTGTGTAAATTTTCCATGCCTTCGGGAAACAATCCGGGAATTGATTCTGACGTCTCCCTCTGTTCCCATGACATTTTCCGTTTTGACAAGCGGAACCGTTCTGATAACTCTTTCCCTGTCGATAATGGTAAGACAAGCGCCTCTGTCCGACTGCGTTATCGGTGTACGTCCCAGCAACTGCGTATCTCCGTAATTCTGCGGATTATTCATATTGTTTACCATATTATTTCCATCCTTTCCCTGAAATTTTGTATCGAAATCAAAACTGTTTTCATTATATCACAGTTATCGTATTTTGACATTACTTTTTTCATTTTTTATTCAGATGTCGGGGAAACTTTTTTGCTTTCAAAGCCCCTGAAAAAACAAATTTTTCCCGGAAAGCCGTCAGACAAAACGATACACCGCTTGTGCAAAACCATTCCGATTATTGGAAAGCGTAATAAAATCTGCTTTTTCCTTTACTTCGTCACGAGCATTTGCCATAGCAATTCCCATACCTGCGAATGCCAACATACTCATATCATTTTTTTCATCGCCAAAAGCCATGATATTTTTCGGAGATATATGATATCTGTCCGCAATATGTGCCAGTGCCAGTGCCTTTGACGTTCTGCTGTTGAAAAATTCCAGAAAACATGGCATTGACGTACAACACGTTACGTTTTCCGAAACAAACTTTTCCATACTCTGCGTATAACCAACTATCTTTTCTTCTGTATCATACCAGAGGATTTTGGTAACGGCATTTTCGGGTAACTCGGCATATTCGTGGAACAACAACGGTTGCACCCCGTTGATACTGCCATATTTCAGTGTCTGTGCATTGATTCTGTTACAGTACAGACGATTGTCAATCCATACACAGATATTGGTATCCAACGTCAGCCCTGCCTGAATGATAAATTCATCGTCTGCTTTCTGTAAAGGACAATGATAGACAATTTCATTATTACGTAGATTAACAATCATACCCCCGTTATAAGCAACAGCCAGCGTCTGCAAAGATACCAGAAAAGGAAATCGGGTAATTCCCTGTACAGCCCGTCCTGTACAAGGAACAAACACTATTCCCTTATCCATAGCATAGCAAACCGCTTTCTGATTTTCCTTTGAAATCTGCTTATTGTCGTCAAGCAAAGTACCGTCCAAATCGGTGGCAATCATCTGATAGGGCAAAATAAAACACCTCTGTTCAAAAAATCTCACAAACAGAAGAAAATCCCTCTTTTGGCAAAAGAGGGATTTCAACATTCAGGGAACACTATCAGCCGAAAACATTATTGAACGGCTGGTCAGCGTAAATTCTTTCGATAGCTCTTGCAAAAGTAGGTGCAACGGGAAGTACAGTAAATTTATCAATCAATTTTTCACCTTCAACAGGAACAGTATCCAGTAAAACAACTTCTGAAATCACACTGTTCTGAATACGCTCAATAGCCGGTCCTGACAGTACACCATGTGTCGCACACGCAATGACGCTCGTTGCTCCTGCTCTTTCTACAAGGGCATTCGCAGCATTGCAAAGTGTTCCTGCTGTGTCAATCATATCATCAACCAGAATAACTTTCTTATTCTTGACATCACCAATAATGTTCATTACTTCCGAAACATTCGCTCTCGGTCTTCTCTTGTCAACTATGGCAATACTGCAACCGATTTTGTTGGCAAAGTTTCTCGCTCTGGTAACCGAACCAAGGTCAGGTGAAACAATGACATATTCGTCCTGATTGTTGCCTACCAGTTCTTTCATATGGTTTGCCAGCAAAGGTGCTCCGACAAGGTGGTCAACAGGAATATTGAAGAATCCCTGTATCTGATTAGCGTGTAAGTCCATGGTAAGCACTCTGTCTGCTCCTGCGGTAGTAATCAGGTCTGCCACAAGTTTTGCCGAAATCGGGTCACGGGGTTTAGCCTTTCTGTCCTGTCTGGCATAACCGAAGTACGGCATGACGGCTGTAATTCTTGCAGATGATGCACGTTTCATTGCATCAATCATGATAAGTAATTCCATAAGGTTATCGTTGACAGGGTCACACGTTGACTGCACAATGAAACATTCCGAACCACGCACAGACTCGTTAAGCGAAACGGAAATTTCACCGTCACTGAATTTACAACACGACGATTTTCCCAACGCAACACCAAGGCTTTCGGAAATGCCTTTTGCTACAGTCTGATTGGAACTGCCTGCGAAAATTTTGATGTCTTTACCATGAAAATTCATTAAAAAATCCCCCTATAAATTGAGTTACACCAGAAGTGTAATAATGATTTACCTATGTCTGTTAAACGCTGAGTGCCGTCAAAATTTGCGAAAAGCAAATTTTCACAAAAAGTTTTGTCCGACTTTTTCAAAAGTCGGTGGGGTCAAGGGGCAAAGCCACTTGTGGGATTTTTAAGGGCGAAGCCCTTAAATCTATCATTTCCCCATAAAACGACACAAGCTCTGCTTTTCCCTGCGGTCAGTAAGGATACTTTCCGTATTTTTTTAAAGCAATTGTGTTGAGTTCTTCCAGCTGTGCAGGGTCATTTGCTCCCAGTACCGTATCACTTGATTCTGCTGTATAAGCTCCGACACATCTGTCTTTCTCAATCAGCAATCTGACGGCATCAGGCAGATAATACTCTCTGGCATTGTTGTTTGCCTGAATACTGTCCAGTACACTCAACAAATCCTGTACATCAAACCAGAAACAACCCGAATTTACTTCATTGACAGCCAACGTTTTTTCATCAGCGTCTTTCTGTTCCACAATGGCACGCAATAATCCGTCATCGTTACGAACAATTCTGCCGTAACCTGTGGGGTTGTCCACTCTGGCAGAAATCACCGTTGCACTGCTGTCTGTCCTGTCGTGCTGGGC
Organism: uncultured Ruminococcus sp.; assembly: GCA_902772795.1. GTDB lineage: Bacteria > Bacillota > Clostridia > Oscillospirales > Acutalibacteraceae > CAG-964. The sequence goes on from CACYBZ010000355.1 coordinate 6,441, forward strand.
AAATGCCTTTTCAATGGTATCACTGTCCATAAACGGAGCATCACCATTAAGGATAATCACATCTCCCCCACGCTGTTGCAGAAATTCCTTTGCCATCATCACAGCATGCCCTGTACCCAGTCTTTCACTTTGGAAAACCGTTTCTATCTTGTACGGCAATGTTCCGATATACTGTTCAATACATTCTTTTTTGTACCCTTTTACAATACAGATATCTTTCACCATGCTTTTTCTCAGTGCATCAATGACCCATTGCAACATCGGTTTTCCGAGTACCTCCGAAAGCGTTTTCGGTTTATCGGATTTCATTCTTTTTCCTTCACCGCCTGCTAAAATAACGGCACATCTTTCTGTCATGAAATAAACCTCCGTAATTGTCAATCTTCCGTGATTTAAAAGCCTACATACCAGTTATTATCGCACAGATGAAAATTTTTTCAAGTCTTTTCGGCAAGGAATTGGCTGATTTTTTTAAATTTATCGTTTTTCACAGTAAATCCCCCTTTTTGTGTTAAGAATTATATTATTTTTTGATAATACTCCCGTAAAAAAGCGAAAATTCATCTGAATTTGTAGGATAACATACAGAAAAACAAGGAAATCCGAAAAACAATTTGTGATAATACTCTACTGTAAGACAGATATTGACCACGATTTTTCTGAAAAAACATAAAAATTCTGCGGAAATGTTGTTGCTGTCGAAGACAACACAATCCATGGAAAATATCACTGTGTCCGTCAGTACATCACTTTATAAAAATCAAAACCCCAAATTTTTTTCGGAGAAAAATCAGAAAACAGGAATTTTTTTGAAACTTTTATTACAAATTACAGAAAAGGTATGGAAATTTAAAAAATAATTTGTTATAATACCTTATAGACTTAATACAAGTCGTCAAAAAAGGGCGGTTGTGCTTTTCATGACCCCCGTTACAAAATTTTTTCAGGAGGTATCAATATCCCATGAGCCAGAAATATGTTTATCTTTTCTCTGAGGGTAATGAGACAATGAGAGAACTGCTTGGCGGTAAAGGTGCTAACCTCGCAGGTATGACAAGACTGGGTATGCCCGTTCCTCAGGGCTTCACCGTTTCGACAGAGGCTTGTACCCGTTACTATGATGACGGCAAAAAAATCGCAGGCGACATCGAAGAGCAGATTTATACCGCACTGGCAGAGATTGAAAAAATCAATGAAAAGAAATTCGGTGACACGAAAAATCCTTTGCTGGTATCCGTTCGTTCAGGTGCAAGAGCTTCCATGCCCGGTATGATGGACACAATCCTCAACCTCGGTATCAATGACGAAGTTGCTGCAGGTCTTATCGCAGGAAACCCTGACCCTAAGTTTGAAAGATTCGTTTATGACTCCTACCGTCGTTTCATTCAGATGTTCTCCGACGTTGTTATGGAAATTTCCAAGAAACGTTTTGAAGTTATCATCGATGAAGTCAAAGCAGAAAAAGGCGTAAAGAACGATATCGACCTCGATGTTGATGACATGAAGAAACTCGTTACTCTGTTCAAGGCTTACTACAAAGAACAGAAAGGCGAAGACTTCCCGACAGATCCCAAGGTTCAGCTTATGGAAGCTGTCAAAGCCGTATTCCGTTCCTGGGACAACCCTCGTGCAAACGTATACAGAAGAATGAACGATATCCCTTATTCATGGGGTACAGCTGTAAACGTTCAGCCGATGGTATTCGGTAACCTTAACGAAAATTCAGGTACAGGCGTTGCGTTCACCCGTGACCCCGCTACAGGCGAAAAGAAACTGTTCGGTGAATATCTCATCAACGCACAGGGCGAAGACGTTGTTGCCGGCGTAAGAACTCCCAGCACCATCGACCAGCTTGCTAACGATATGCCCGAAGTTTACAACCAGTTCGTTCAGATTGCTACCAACCTCGAAAATCATTACAGAGATATGCAGGATATGGAATTCACCATTGAAAACGGTAAACTCTATATGTTGCAGACAAGAAACGGTAAGAGAACCGCTGCTGCTGCTCTGAAAATCGCTGTTGACCTTGTTGACGAAGGTATGATTTCCGAAGAAGAAGCTGTACTCAGAGTTGAACCCAAACAGCTCGACGCTCTGCTTCACCCTCAGTTTGATGCTAAAGCCCTCAAGAGTGCTACACCTATCGGTAAAGGTCTTGCTGCTTCCCCCGGTGCTGCATGCGGTAAAGTTGTTTTCACAGCTGACGACGCTAAGGCATGGGTGGCTAACGGTGAGAAAGTTGTTCTTGTCAGACTGGAAACATCTCCCGAAGATATCGAAGGTATGAACGCTGCTGAAGGTATCCTTACTGTTCGTGGCGGTATGACATCACACGCTGCCGTTGTTGCTCGTGGTATGGGTACTTGCTGCGTATCCGGTTGCGGTGAAATCACATTCAACGAAGAAGAAAAATACTTCACCCTTGGCGGACAGACCATTAAAGAGGGCGATTATATTTCCCTTAACGGTTCTACAGGTGACATCTACGGTGAAGCTATTGCAACAACAGAAGCTGCTATCGTTGGTGACTTCGACAGATTTATGGGCTGGGCTGACAAAGCAAGAACACTCAAGGTAAGAACAAATGCGGACAACCCCAGAGATACTGCACAGGCTGTTAAATTTGGTGCTGAAGGTATCGGTCTTTGCCGTACAGAGCATATGTTCTTTGAGGGTGACAGAATCAAAGCCATCAGAGAAATGATCGTATCCGAAACCGTAGAAGAAAGAGAAACCGCACTGGCTAAGATTATGCCTTTACAGCAGGGTGACTTTGAAGAAATGTACAGAGTTCTTGAAGGTCGTCCGATGACAGTAAGATTCCTTGACCCGCCTCTTCACGAGTTCGTTCCTACAAAAGAAGAAGACATCGTTGAACTTGCCGGCGAAATGAACATCACTGTTGACCATCTGAAAGACATCATCAGCGGTCTGCACGAATTCAACCCGATGATGGGTCATCGTGGCTGCCGTCTTGCGGTAACTTATCCCGAAATCGCTAAAATGCAGACAACGGCTGTTATCAACGCTGCTATCGCTGTCAATAAAGAACACCCTGACTACAACATTGTTCCCGAAATCATGATTCCGCTTGTCGGCGAAGTCAAAGAACTGAAGTATGTCAAAGACGTTGTTGTTGCTACTGCTGACAAAATCATCGCTGACAACGGCGTAGAAATGACTTACAAAGTCGGTACAATGATTGAAATCCCGAGAGCTGCACTTACCGCTGACGAAATCGCACAGGAAGCTGAATTCTTTAGCTTTGGTACTAACGACCTTACACAGATGACATTCGGTTTCAGCCGTGACGATGCCGGTAAGTTCCTTGAGGCTTACTATGACAGAAAGATTTATGAATCCGACCCGTTCGCTAAACTCGACCAGAAGGGTGTTGGCAAACTTGTCAAGATGGCTGCTCAGCTCGGCAAACAGACAAGACCTGACATCAAACTCGGTATCTGTGGTGAACATGGTGGCGATCCTTCCTCTGTTGAATTCTGCCATAATGTAGGTCTGAACTATGTATCCTGTTCTCCTTTCAGAGTTCCCATCGCAAGACTGGCTGCTGCTCAGGCTGCTATCAAAGCTAAATAAAAACACTTGATTGACCTAAAATCATCAAAGCGGAAGTTGCCCCTTAAAAGGTAATTTCCGCTTTTTCTGTTATCCGTGTTCAAAATGATTATCAGACATTCAGCTATGACAACTGAAAGTTTTTGTCGAACTTTTTTCAAAAAGTTCGTGGGGTTCAGGGGCAACGCCCCTGATGGGATTTTTA
>CACYBZ010000356.1 GCA_902772795.1 uncultured Ruminococcus sp.
CTTAAACAACATTTTTGCTAAACTGCCAGCCCCTTCATGAGGTCGGACTTTCGTATATCTGCTGAAACGCTTAATCGGCGTTTCATATGCTTTTTTCATCTTCTGCTAAACCTCATTCACTCAACAAGAAAAATCTTTCTGATAAATAAATCAAAGTTTACCTTTTGTGGGCAACTTTTTCTCGTTTTGGAGGAGATTATTGAAAGGAAACATAAATACCGACAAAATCTGAAAGTCTGTACAGCTTTTGTACGCCTGAACTGATAATTCCGATTTGCCGTATAAAGTTTCTTTTCAAAATATTGCAAAAGGAATGAAAAATCTATGAACAAAGTAATTAAACTTGGAATGACATTTTGTGAAGGAAATGTACCTGATTTCGGTAGTATTGAACAGGATTCTGCCGGACACAGTCTGTTCCTCCTGGCTGAAGATATCTCCAGACTGAACACTGTACTCACAAAGTCAGCTTGTCTGCCGTATCTTGAACACGGTAGCCCGTTCCGTTTTCACACAGGAGATACTGCCTACGTTCTTGACTGGCTTACAGCAGAAACTGCCTCTATGTTCATCTATCACAGCGGTACAGACCATTGGTATGAAGCAATTCCAAACGAATAAACTTTTTTTCAGGAATGTGTAAGTACCATTCTGAAAAAGTCTGGCATTTACAAAAGACAAGGAGAAAATATGAAATGAACAAAATAAATAAACTTGGTATGCTCTTTCATGAAAATAATGTTCCTGATTTCGGCAGTATACAACGGAAAATCTCCAATGAAAATATTTACTATTTACTCGCTGAAGATATTCCCAAACTTAACGGCATTCTGACAAAAGCACATCTGGAATCCTGTCTTTTACCGAATCAGTCGTTTGATATTTTTACCGGTGCATTGGCTTTTGTGGTCGATTACAGGCAATCCGGTACAGAAGCAATCTATGCATATCATCGTGGCAAAGACCATTGGTATGAATTCAATATCTGTAACATTCCTAATCTTTTCGATTTTATGTGGACCCGTCATACAAGAATACTCAGAAAAACAAAAGAATTCAGTGGCACATCTCCGCTGATTTTCAAAAGTAACGGAAGACCATTAAAAAATTATCGTATTTACGGTAATACCGTAAATGGTGAGTCCGTGGGAAATAAAACGGAAAATTTATTCGACGGGAATATTCTGACAGATAATACTCCCTCAGATACAACAGGACTTCCAACAACATACTACGGTCATTTATGCACCTCACCCATTAATGTGAATAATATACAAGAAATTACACTATCGTATTTATCCGACAGTATTTCATATATCTATGCCATCATCAGTAACGGTGAACTGGTCAACAAATATGTATCTACAACCTCTGACAACCAGGTGACGATTGATGTGTCTCAAGGTGACCAGGTGGTTATCGGCTGGTGGAAATCCGCAGAAAACCTGAAACCAGATGATTTATCCGAAATAATGATAAATACCGGCTCATTAAAACTTGACTACGAACCTTACGGATACAAAGTTCCTGTCAGTATAGAAGGAATCAATCTGTTCGATACAAACACTATGATGCTTAACAGATATATCGGGGCAGGTGGCGGTCTTAACATATCATCTACTTCTGACATTTCCGGTTATATTCCTGTTACCGCAGGCACAACATTAACACTAAGTTGGGATTATGTATCACTGTCAAGCAGTAACCAACGTCAAATCGGAATTTATGATGAAACAAAACAATATTTCGACTCATCAATTTACCGACCGTCAGCTAAAACTTATACTTTTCAAATTCCTGAAAATGCAAGATATATAAGAATGACTGTCGATAAAGGTCTTACTGAAATTATGCTCAACAAAGGAACGACTGCTTTACCATACGAACCATATACACACCCAATCACGGCAAATGTATTTATTACAGAACAAATTGAAAATAGTACAGATTATGTCGAATATCAAACACAAGGACATTATCGTTCCGATGATACATCATCTGAAATTATCTCTGATAAGTTACCTACTATCAAGGGAACAAATGTATTGTCAATAAACACAGATATACAACCTTCCAGAGTGGATATCAAAGGACAAATCTTTCTATAAAGAAATTTTCAGCATAAAGACTATTCTGTAACCTGCTTTATGGGACAAACTTTTATACACCTGTAACAATGCACACATTTTTCAGAATTGATGACAGGATATAAAAAACCTTCTTCATCAGGTTTCATCATTATCGCTGATTTAGGACATACGGCATAGCATGCCGTACAACCACAACAATCATTTTTATTTGTATATAAAAC
>CACYBZ010000357.1 GCA_902772795.1 uncultured Ruminococcus sp.
CTTTGCACTTAAAAATCCCACACGGGGTTTTATTCGCTGAAACAGGTTGTTGACAGAGCAGAAGGCGGAATTTTTGCGAATAAACTTGATGTTTTTCTTTTTTATGATACACTATACACTGGTGGATTGTATATTCAGAGCATAACAGGGAAAAATGGATATCGGAGAGAAGAATGTCAGGAGGAATTTTGGGCGAAAGTCTGCAAATTCCCATAGAAACCGGAGCGAAAATGTTATTTTCAGAATATATAGTTTTATATGAAAAATAAGACTGTTTGATTTTAGAAAAAGTTTCTGGAATCGAAAAATGTTGAAAGATTGTGGAAAACTTGTTGAAATGTGGAAAATGTGGAAAACTCAGATTTTCAGAAAAAATGAAAAAAATTGAAAAAACAGTTTTCCACATGTTGAAAATGTGGAAAATGTGGAAAACTTTTTAAAATTTCTGAAACAGAAAAAAAACAGGCTTTTTTTTGGATAAAATACATAAAAGTTATTAAAAGCAGTGTAGTTTGAACGATAAACGGAATTTATAGTATATAAAGTTATTTAAAAATAATTTTATATAAAAATATACTATATTTAATGTAATAAAATATTTTAATAAATGTATTGACTTTCCTGATATACAGATAGTAATATTTTTGTTACCTTTTGTCATTATTTGATGTTTCTGTGATGTTTCTGAAATTGTCATATGAAAAAATCGACCAAATACAGAAATTTTTTTTGAGTTTTCATCATTATTAACATAGTTTTCAACATTTTTGATTATACATAATGTATAATTGTTGAAAACTTTCAGAAACTGACTTTTTCCACAAGGTTTTCAACATAAACAAAAAGTTTTCCACAACAAAATGTGGAAAACTTTTTTTGCTGTTTCTGAAGTTTTCCACATTTTCCACAGTTTCAACATTTTCAACATGTTTTCCACATAGTTTTTATGTGGAAACTGTGGAAAACTCACTTTACGCACATAGTTTTCAACATTTTCAACATTTGCTGTTTCCACATTTTCAACAATTTCTTTTTTTTGTATAATACCATGATAATTCGTCAATGCTTATCATGAAAAAATTAACTTTCGGAGATGATTTTCAGTGATTAAAGGGATTAACCGAACTATAATTGAAGTGACAGAAACAGATAATATCTACTATGAAAGAGCATTGCTGGTATTAAGACCTGAATATGCCAGTGTACAGCGTGCTTTACTGGAAAAAGAAGCGAAAAAAATGATTCATTCATTGTCTGCACCATCAGTAATGAGGAAATGTCATGTATGGGGATATTGGGCAGTAAGATTGGGAATATCTGCTTTGGCAGGTGCTGTTTTCACTTTGTGTACGGTTTATTTTTGTCGATGATGATATCTTATATTTGGGGCGACCTGTCAGTTTTTGCAGAAACAAGATAAAATTTTCCGAGATGTTTTCCTGTTGTCGGTGTTTATAGCCACATACCGAGAAATTTTCATGAATGTCAGTTCTGAAAATTCCTCGGTATGATTTTTTTGTTTTGTCATAGACATAGAGGTAGGGGAGTGATTTTATGGAAAGTATCGGAAAAAGAAAATTCAGACATTCGGAAATATACGGATTATTGTTTATTGTTCCATTAGGAGTATTGCTACACTATCTTTATGATTTTACCGAAAAAAGTGTAATAGGAATTTTATTCGGTTGTGTCAATGGAAGTATCTGGGAACATGGCAAAGTTTTTGCCTTGACATTTTGTGTATGGTCAATTATTGAACTAGCCTGTTCGTTGCCGTATTTCCGACAGTTCATTGTGGCAAAGGTATTTGCTCTTTACTGGCAATTTATTCTGATGATACTGTTGATGATTGGTTATCGCACATTGACAGGTAATGAAATTACTGTTGCTGTTGTTATGATAATTTCATTTTTGGCTACAGCAGTGGCTCAGTTGCTCAGTTATCGGCTTACCGTGTGGGAAAAAGATATTCGTTGTTTGTTTGCACTGGCACTGGGATTTTTGTTTTTATTTTTCATTGTCTTTTTTTGTTTCAGTGTTGTTCCGCCCCATATCGGAATTTTTCGCGACCCCCTTACGCAGATTTATGGCATTATACCAAAAAATATTGATGTGGGGGCTTACTTTATGAATAATACAGAAGTATAATTAAATTTTTAAGCAAACACTTTGCTATTTTTTTTATCTGTGTTATAATTTTGATGTATATGCGAAATTTATATGTTGAGAAGGTGCTTTGTGTTGAAGAATGATGCACGAAACAAAAAATATACGACAGTTACAGATGAAAATAATCATAGAACAGAACAGCAAAATCATTTTTCCGAAAATCGCAGAGAAAAATATGATGATGTTATTGCAGGCAGGAATTGCGTCAGGGAGGCACTGAAAAGTGGCAGAACAATTGATTCTGTCATGGTAGCAAAAGGAAGCAGAAACGGGTCTGTGGGGGAACTTATCTCCCTTGCCAGACAAAGACAAATTCCTGTTAAGGAAGTCGATACCAGAAAACTGGACTTTTTATGTAAAGGGGCGGTACATCAGGGCATTATCGCTACCGTTGCCTGTAAGGAATATGTCAGTATAGAGGACATTTTCCTCACGGCACAACAGCGTGGTGAAAATCCTTTTATTCTGATTCTTGATGAAATCGAAGACCCTCATAATCTGGGGGCAGTTATCCGAACTGCAGAATGTACAGGAGTACATGGTATCATCATTCCCAAAAGAAGAAGTGCAGGTTTGAGTGCGGTAGTAGGAAAATCTTCAGCAGGTGCAGTGGAATACGTCAACGTAGCCAGAGTAACTAATCTGGCTGCTACTATCGAAGAGCTGAAGAAAAAAGGCGTATGGATATTGGGTGCGGATATGAACGGTATGCCGTCCGAAAAGTTTGACCTCAAAGGAAGTATCGCTGTTGTCATAGGCAACGAGGGAAAAGGTATAGGAAAACTGATAAAATCAAAATGTGACGGTATTATTTCGTTGCCGATGAAAGGAAAAATCAATTCGCTTAATGCTTCCGTGGCAGGTGGAGTTATTATGTATGATGTTCTCAGACAGCGTACATAATTGTTTGGTGGTTTGTCCGGCATAATAAACGGACGGTAATTTTGTCAGCCTGACGTTGTTTCCTTGAGAATTTGCTACAGCAAATTCCTTTGAAAAGTTTTGCCCCACTTTTACAAAAGTGGGTGGGGTCGAGGGGCAACGCCCC
>CACYBZ010000358.1 GCA_902772795.1 uncultured Ruminococcus sp.
CATTTTTTTCCACCATTCATTGACTTCAGGAACTTTTGAAAAGAAACGATGTCCTCCCATGTCCATACGATTGCCTTTGTAGTTGACTGTTCGGGAAATTCCTCCGAACTGATTACTTTCTTCAAAAACAACAACATCATACTTATCTGATTTTGCCATTAATTCATAGGCAGCGGTAAGTCCTGCCGGTCCTGCACCAATAATCAGTACTTTCTCTTTCATGTAGTCACTTTCTCCTTCTTGGTTTTACCTTGTTTTATGTTTTTTCTTTCTGGAATGTAAAATCACGAAAATAGCATAAATAACAAACAATGCAGCAACAGCCAGTACCACAATTTTGAACACAGACGAATCAAAAATATTGTGAGCAATTGCCCAGAAATAAGACGTATCACTTTTGTCGATATCTTTTTCAGCGACAAGATTGACTTTTGTCAATTCTTCACCGTTATAGCTGACAGTCGCCGTACCAAGAATTGTACCTTTGGTAACAGGAGCATCAATCGTTTTCTGACAGCTCGCTACAACGGTAATTTCACTGTCTTTTATATTCTTGTCCATCATTGTCGCATAGGAATATTCAGGAACAAGATTGATGGTATCTGCCTCTTTGCCGTAATTGACTGCTATATTACTAACAACCGTATCTTTTCCCAATACTTCACGCATAGTTACATTCTTGTACGCCCACTCATACACTTTTTTACTTTCCAGAATGGCGTAATTGGTTTCATACCACTCATCATTCTCATCATAACAAGGTGCATGAAAAGCAACACACATATACGAAACATTGTCTTTTAGTGCAGTGGATACCAGACAATGCCCTGCTTCATCTGTAGTTCCTGTTTTAATTCCCTTGGCATACTTGTAATAGTAATCTTTTTCATCAGGATTTATCATCTTGTTTGTGTTTGTCAGCGATTCTTCCGAATCACCATCTATATAATATTCGACCGTGTTGGTGATATCTGTAAAATACGGCATTGTCATCGCAAATTTGGCTATCTTAGCCATATCCTCTGCTGTAGTATACTGATTATCATCATGTAAACCATGAGGATTGACAAAATGTGTTTTCTTACAACCGAGTTTTGCTGCCTTTTCATTCATAAGGGCAACAAAAGAATCAACATCACCTTTGCCAACATAGTCTGCCAGAACCAGTGCCGCATCGTTTCCTGAACTTACCATCATACAGTTAAGTAGCTGATACACGGACAGTTCTTTTTTGGCATAGTTTTCTATCCCTGACAAAGAACTGTCCGTTCCCAAAAGCTGTTCCAGAACTTCCGGTTTGATAGTTACTTTTGTGTTGTCGAAATCCTGTACCTGTTCCGCAACAATGATATATGTCATTATCTTGGTTGTAGAGGCGGGATAACATTTTTTTCCAGCATTTTTACTGTAGACAACCGTATCCGTATCAAGATTGACAAGATAGAAAATTTCTGTTTTTGTCTTGAAGTCAATCTGGTTCTTTACCGCACATGCCGGAATGACTGTCAGAAAAACAATTGTCATACTCAGACACCATGCGAAAATAAATGAAACCTTTTTTCTCATGAAAACTTCACACCTTTTTTCTTGAATTCATAATTACCCTTGTTTCGATGATACAGTCTTTTTTCATCACACCACGCAGATTTAATCTGAATAAAAGTCTGTACATCTTATAATACAACATTATTATATAAAATGCAAACCTAAATTCAAAATTATTTACTTTTTTACGCAGACTTTATGCGATGCCGTTCTTTCAAAAACCCAAAGGAAAAAATATAGGATTTTCATGTGATATTCTCCCTCTGATAAACGTAGACAATAGCCAAATCACTTACCATAAAGTGTCAAAGCAGGCAATTTTCAAAGAAAATATCGGAACAAAGTATTTTTTCTGTGGGGTGTTCGTCCTGATTGACAGCCAACAGTACTTTGCTGTATGCACACTCCTGAGAGATGCCATACAGTTTCAAAGTTGTATACCTGTCTGTTTCGATAGCAGTAACATAGCGGTCTTGTTTGAGTTTGTGGGAAGCCGTATAGACAGGAATCTTTTTTTCATAACACTGCTTCATAAAACGACAAATATTTTTACTTTCTCCTACTGTGCAGGCCGTTCCCGAATGATAAAGATAAATCAGTACAGCTGACACATTTTCTAAAGTATAGCAGTCAAAATTCTGATTGGGATAGGTTTTTATCAGCAGTACATCATTTTTGATGACAGGTGGCCTGGAAAAAAGAATCGTTTTCTTTTGTCTGTTTTTCAATAAACTGACAAGCCCATTGTTGATATAGGTTATTTTATGATAGCAAAATCGACAGACAATTCCATCAGCAAAGGCGGAAAATTCATCGGTAACGGGATTGGCTTCACATATCCTTGTCGCAAGGTAAATGACGGGAAAATTCTTTTTGCCGTATACGGTAAAAACACCATCACAAATTCTGTTTTCTATCCATCTGACACAGGCAACAAAATTACTGATACCATTGCTGTTTTCTTCACTCAGCGGATAATCTGATGCGGTAATCATAAATGGAACTGACAGATGACCAAATAACATTCCTACTATTGCCGATGTATAGGAAAGTGTATCTGAACCATGCGTCATGATAACACCGTCATAAGAATGGAAATCGCATTGATACAGAAAATCAATCAATTTGTTGTATGTGACAGACGTATGATTTTCACTAAGGGTCTGCAATGGTTGTACGGTATCAAAGGTAACAGTATTATCAGGATATAGTTGCTGATAACGTGTCAGAACATTGTCAGCAGTTTCTTTATTGACATTGATCTGATGATTTTCTACCTTGCAGGCGATAGTGCCTCCTGTCAGAATAAGCAATATTTTCATAAGAACCTCCGTTTTCTTCACTGAAATTGTCTTTGAAAAGGACTTTGCCCGAAAAAGTCCAGAGTAGTCCTTTCCTCCGTTATTTTTGCAAAAGGAAATATTTCCTACTGAATATAATGACATGCTCCCACTGCCTACGCTTCGCTTATAGGCGGGGGCTTCTCGTTCAAGTACAGCACCCGTACAGTGTATCAGCGAGCTAACCCCGTTGTGTTCCACGGTTTTGTTTTTTATGCAAACGCTATTCGCATACCTTCATTTTTATAGCATAAAACAGGATTATCGTCAATAATATTCAGCCTACGGCTGAAAGGCAATCATCCTGCCGCCTATAAAGGCGGGAGACTTCTTGCCTGTCAGGTTAAAAAAATTTCCACCTGAGCGGTTGAAAATCACATCGTTACAGAAAAAATTTACTTGTACAAATTTTTTCTGAAGTTTTGTGTGTTTAAGGGCGTTGCCCTTAAAAATCCCACAAGGGGCGTCACCCCATATGCACTAACATAAGTCATAACAAGTAGTGCAATAGTTTTATTTACCCCTCCGTCCTGTCGGACACCTCCCCTTTCAGGG
>CACYBZ010000359.1 GCA_902772795.1 uncultured Ruminococcus sp.
AGATATCTGACTTTTGAGGGAATATTTATCCGTTTGAGGGATTTGCAGCTGTTGAACACCATATCTTCCAGTTCAAAGACGGTGTCAGGCAGGTCAAATGTTTCAAGGCTTGTGCAGTAATAGAAAGCACTTTCTTCTATTTTCTCAAGTTTCGGAGGAACATTCAGCTGAGAAAGTTCATAGCAGGAGAAAAACGCATCAGGGCCTATACTTTTCACGGAATCGGGAATTTTTACGCTTTTAAGTTTAAGGCAGTTCTTGAAAGCTCCTTTCGGTATTCTTTCGATGTTGCCCTGAATGTTGACAGTTTCCAGCTGTTCACAGTTCATGAAACATTCCACGCCAATATACTTTACGGACTGTGGTATATCGGCATTTCTGAGCTGAGTACAGTTGTTGAACGCAAAATCGCCGATATGTGTTACCGTATCGGCAAGTACAATTTCCTCTGCATTACAGTCACCGAAAGCCCCGTCGCCCACAGACGTTATGCCACTTTCGACGATGATTTTTTTGATTTCGTCCTTGTGGAATGCCCAGCTAATCAGATGTTCATCAGCGTTATAGATTTTTCCGCTGCCACTGACAGTAAGCGTACCGTCCGCATCAAGAGTGAAAGTGGCATTGTAGCCACATTCGTTACTTTCCAGAATGTCTTCAAGCTGTTTATCTTTCGGACTGCTGTCTGTGTGTCCGAGTTTTGCTACCAGTGAACAGCCTGTCATAGAGACAATGAGGCAACCGATAAGAATAAAACAGCCACAGACTTTCAGTATACTGTTTTTCCGTACAGTGTTTTTGGAGTGATGCAGATAATCTGACAGGGAAGTATCTTTTTCCGTAAAAGGAAATAGCATAGTGATTCCTCCGTTTCATTGATTTTGTAAATAAATGGCGGATAACAGAAAAGATAGTTTATGTCATCTGTTACTGTTACCTTCAGATGTAGATAACGGTTCCTGTACGGATATACGAAATATTGCCGTGAAAGAACGGTTGTATATATTCATACTGTGCTTTTCCTGTACAATGACCGACATAATACTGAATGGGATAAGAAGCAAGACATTGGGCATATTGTTGTAAGCGGATACACCCGTCTTTGTCAATAGGAATATCTTTGAAATGTAGTCCGCCTATCATGATATCAGGTCGGAAAAAGCTGATGATGTTGATAATGCCTTTATGAGAGCAGCCGCTGAACAGAATTTTCTTTCCGTTTTCTTCTATGATGAGATACTGTTCATGGCGAAAGTCTTCGGGAAAGGTCTTGTCCTGTATTTTCACAGAGAGTCCGTGCGGTTCTATGGGATAGCGTAACAGAGAATTGTCTATGGTACAGAGGGTAATATTCTCTCGTACAGGGAATGTGCCGTCTGTGAAAACAAGACGGTCAGATTTTCGGATTGCAGGGTCAAGACCGATATATTTTTCTTTGTTGTAGTGTTGTCCGAAAGCGTCTTTATGAAGAAATACGGGGGCTTTGTGATTGATAGCCAGAAATCTGGGCAATCCTCCGCCATGGTCATAATGTCCATGTGAGAGTACAGCAAAGTCTGTATTTTCCAGATGGATTCCTGCTTTTACAGCATTGCCCGCAAAAGCTTCGGATTGTCCCGTATCAAACAAAATACGGACATTTTCGGTTTCAATGTAAAGGCTGATACCGTGTTCACAGGAGAAACTGTCACATTCAGAGGTGTTTTCTACCAGAACAGAAATTTTCAAACAGGATACACTCCTTATCAATCGTTTTCAGATGAAAAAAGGTTTCTTTTGCCCTATTTTAACATATATTGTGTGTGGGTTCAATCATTTTTCACAGATATCTTTCCACGGTGATTTTTCTTTTCAACGGTCAGAATAAATGGAAGTTCTTTTTGTGCAAAGATGGGATAAAGTAGCGAAACAGCTTTCTAAATGGAATAAATTTTAAATTAGGGTATAGATTTTATTATGCTGAAATGATAAAATACAACAAAAAGAATATAGTGAAAGAGAGAAAAATATGAAATACGACGACCTAGGCTTTTTGAATAAGTTTGGTGCGGTTTTTGACCGTCCAAAAA
>CACYBZ010000360.1 GCA_902772795.1 uncultured Ruminococcus sp.
AATTTTACAGTATGTGATAATAACCAATATTGGCTGTCTAAATTTGGATTGAATGCAGACAACGAATATGATACAATAGAAACGGTACTGAAAAATAATATTACAGAATATTTATCAATTCAGAGGAGGCAGAAATTTATGATAAGTTGCCCGTCCTGTGGAGGAAGTCTTCGTTATGACATCGCTACACAGAAAATGTTTTGTGATCACTGTGAAAATCATTTTGATGTAGAACAACTATCTGATGACAGTAACCGTGATGATGCCCATGCGTCAAGCTTTGACTGTTATGTCTATCTTTGCCCGTCGTGCGGAGCGGAAATTCTGACAACCGACAAAAATGATGCCATCGGTTTTTGTCAGTACTGCGGAGGAGCGTCACTGATTTTTGAAAAAATCCGTCAGGAATGGAAGCCTGACACTGTTATTCCGTTCAGCATTACCAAGGAAGAATGTAAAAAAGCCTACTGTAAAGAAGTAAAACGACAGATTTTCGTATCACGCAAATACCGTGATGCCAGTCTGCTGGAAAATTTCAGGGGTATTTACATGCCATACTGGATTTACCGTGCCGATATGGGCGGAACATTTCATATAAGGGTAAACACCCCTATGCACAAGATAGACAGCAACACTTATGAAACCGTACATTATGACCTTGTGGGAAACAGTAATTACCTTTTGGAAGGCTATGCAAAAGATGCGTCTTTGAGCTTTGATGATGATTTGAGTGAAAGTCTCACGCCTTACCATATTGAGGGACAACGACCATTTTCGGCAGGATATCTCAGCGGATTTTACGCAGAAACAGGAAATGTCAGTCCCCATGAATATGATGTGGCCGTTATGGAGGAAATGAAAGAAGATTCTATTGTCACTTTTCAGAATGACCCCATTATCGCTGAATGTGTAAAAGTCAATTCCCTGAAATTCCGTCCTGATACAGAATCAAACGTACCTTTAAAAATTCAGTCTGTCAGTCGGACACTCAACCCTGTATGGTTTATGAGTTACCGAAACGGCAATACCATCACTTATGCCACCGTCAACGGACAGACGGGAAAGGTTTCGGCGGATTTGCCGCTGAGTCCGTTACGGATACTTATCGCTGCTCTGGGTATTTCCGCTCTGATTTTTTCGGCACTGCTTTTTCTCATGAACTATATTCCGTCCATCAAAGCCAATACGACATTGTTGTTGTGTCTGTTGCTGGTGAGCGGAGGTATGTATTATCTGCAATATTCTTTCAACAGAACCGTCGATAAACCACGAAAATCCGCAAAACGGAAACCGCTGAAACTAGGTAACACCGGAAGTTATACGTTTGCCCTGATACTGGGGATTTTTCTGGCGATTGTTTTCACATCTGACGGGTCTTATCAACAGACATGGGCAGAACTTGTCCTGATGCCGATGTTTATTGTTTTCGGGTTTATGGGAATCTGTCATATTACACTGATTGCAGATTCCCGAAAGGTAAAGCGACAGCAAATCGAAATCAATTCACTTTTGCGGGCAAGAATTACAGAGGAAGCCAAAAAATTTCTTTCCGATGTTATCTGGCTGAAAATCGTGATGTATCTCAGCATTGCATTCGGCATTTTCATCGCTTATCTTGACCTCCCTTACAGTATAATTTCTTATGGTACGTGTCTGTTACTGGCACTGGAACTGTTTATTCTTGCCTTTTTCCACATTCGCTTTCAGACACAGGTCGCCAAACGTCCGTTACCGCAGTTCAACAAGAAAGGAGCTTATTATGACGAACACTAAGTTATACAGGAGTATGGCGGGTATCTTGTTGGTCATGATGATAATGTTCTCAACGGTATTTGTTGTCTGTGCGGAAAACGGAATCAGAAGTCAGCGTACCGCTAAATATACAAATCCTGATACCAACTATCAGGTAATGATTATTGATGACCTTGATTTACTCCGAACAGATGAAAAACAACGTCTGGTAAAATCCATGAGTCCTGTAACACAATACGGACACGCCATTTTATGGACTACCGATGAATACACTTCCGATGAAATCAATCAGGCAAGAATGAAACGGTTTGACCTGTACTTTTCTGACAGTGCAACGATTTTTGTTATCAATATGAGAAACCGCAAACTGACGATTCAGTCTTATGGTGTTATGTACGAATATATTACGGACTCCAAAGCCCGTTCGATAACCAACAACGTCAAGAATTATGCTACGAACAGTGATTATTATACCTGCTGTACAGAAGTATTCGGACAGATATATGCCGTTGCCAACGGTGAAAAAATTGCCGAACCGATGAAATATACCAGTTATGTGGTCATTTCACTGATGGCAGGACTGATTCTGGCATTGAATATGGCTTTTTCCCGACGTTTCAACCCGTTGCGGAGAGAGTACGAACATTCTGCGACAAAAAGCTACGGCGGTATAGTGAACGAATTGTCACTGTTAGAAGTCAAAAGAGAAACTCACCATTCCAGCAGTTCATCAGGAGGCTGTGG
>CACYBZ010000361.1 GCA_902772795.1 uncultured Ruminococcus sp.
AAAAGTTTCGGTCAAGCCTTTTCAAAGGCTTGTGGGGTTCAGGGGCAAAGCCCCTGATGGGATTTTTAAGGGCAACGCCCTTAAACTCCCCGAAATAACCAAAAAGGGTTGGAGCAATGCCTTCCAACCCTGAAATACTTATTTCGCAAACTGGACTGCCCGACTTTCCCTTATCATATTGACTTTAATCTGTCCGGGATATTCCAGTTCTTTTTCGATTTTATCACAGATTTCCTTGGCAAGCAGAACCATCTTGTCATCATCAATGACTTCAGGCTTTACCATAATCCTGATTTCCCTGCCTGCCTGAATCGCATAGGAAGCGTCAACACCTTCAAACGACATCGCTACTTCCTCCAGCTTCTGCAAACGCTTGATATAATTTTCAAGATTTTCACGTCTTGCCCCCGGTCTTGCCGCTGAAATAGCGTCCGCCGCCTGTACAATACACGCTACAACCGTCTTTGCTTCTATATCGCCATGGTGAGCTGCAATGGCATGAACAACCGCTTCACTTTCCTTATAGCGTTTGGCTACCTCTACACCCAGTTCAATATGTGAACCCTCAACCTCGTGGTCAAGTGCCTTGCCGATATCATGCAACAGTCCCGCACGCTTTGCCACTGACGGATTCAGTCCCAATTCCTCCGCCATCATTCCTGACAAATGACTGACTTCTATCGAATGTTTCAATACATTCTGTCCGTAACTGGTACGGTATTTCAGACGACCCAGCAGTTTGACAATCTCAGGGTGAACTCCGTTTACCCCTGTTTCAATAATCGTCCTTTCACCCTCCTGACGGATTGTCATTTCCACTTCTTTTTTGGCTTTCTCGTACATTTCTTCAATTTTTGCGGGGTGAATACGTCCGTCTGTGATTAATTTCTCAATCGTCAGCTTGGCAACTTCACGCCTTACCGGCTCAAAACAGGATACCGTAATCGCTTCGGGTGTGTCATCAATAATCAGGTCAACCCCCGTAATCGTTTCAATAGAACGGATATTTCTTCCCTCTCTGCCGATAATACGCCCTTTCATCTCATCATTGGGCAACTGTACCACCGACACTGTGGCTTCTGTCACATGGTCGGACGCACAACGCTGAATGGCAAGCGAAATAATATTACGGGCTTTCTTATCACATTCATCTTTCAGACGCTGTTCATATTCCCTGACTTTCACCGCTTTCTCATGGGTGAGTTCGGTGTCCAGTTTTTCGAGCAACTCTGCTTTTGCCTGTTCCAGCGTATATCCCGAAATTCTTTCCAGTACCTCCAGATGACTGTTCTTTATTCTTTCCGCTTCGGCGAATTCATTTTCCACCGCTTTCTGTTTTTTGGCAATCTTGTCTTCTTTTTTCTCCAGATTGTCAATCTTCTTATCCAGTGTTTCTTCTTTGGACTGGATACGTCTTTCCTGACGTTGGATTTCACGTCTGCGTTCATTGATTTCCTTTTCGGAAACTTCTCTCTGACGGTGAATTTCTTCTTTTGCCTCAAGGATTGTTTCTTTCTTTTTTGCTTCTGCTTCCTTGTAAGCGTCGTTGACAATACGCTGTGCTTCTGCCTCTGCTGAACCGATTTCTGCTTCCGCAGTCTTCTTGCGGTGGTTGACTCCCATAAAAAAAGCCACCATTCCTGCTACGGCTCCGACGGCAATAATCAGCACTATCGCAAGCATTAAATCCATCAATCAGCACCTCCTTGTTGAATTGTAAAAACTGTAAGGTATCAAATCAGTGTAATTGCTTAACTCGCAGGTGCGACCGCTGTTATATCAGATGTTAAATTGTCCATGAAAAAAGGAAAAGAACTACCTCCTGTTGTACTGTCAAAATTAAATCCTATAATAAATAAAAAAAATAATTTCCGAACAAACATTTTAATTCAATCGTTTCTTTCTCTGACAAATATACTCCTTTGCCGAACGTTTTAACTTTGTCTAAATATATCCTGACGGTTCTTCTTTACGAGTCGGAAAACCAGATTTACTTCTCTATGTAAACAGTAAATTCCGTAATTTAAAAATTATCCGTCACTTTCACAACACTGCACGAAAATTTTACGGATAACATTACACCAACATAATAATATCATTTTTTGACAAGAATGTCAATCAAATTTTATCCGTTTACTGTTGTAAATTCTTGTGAAGAT
>CACYBZ010000362.1 GCA_902772795.1 uncultured Ruminococcus sp.
CCTAAGATTTTTCACTTTTCGGATAACCATAAATTCCTGACAACAGGTATCTGTTTTGTAACCAAATATTCAAAATACATATTTATTTTGAACGTGGTTTATGCTATAATGAGTATAAGTTCAGTACAAAACATCAGATACTGTCAATCAGGAGGAAATATGTATAAAAATTATTTATTCGACCTTTACGGCACACTTGTGGATATCCACACCAATGAAACAAAAATGTATCTCTGGCAGAAGATGGCGGAGTTATATGCTTTTGAAGGAGCACACTACACCCCGTTACAGTTGAAAAAGACCTATTTTGCACAGGTAGAACAGGAAAAATCAATTGTCAGACAACAATATCCCCATTTTACAGATATTGATATTCGTGTGGAAAATGTTTTTGAAAATCTGCTCCGTCTGAAAAATCAGCCCGTACCTGAAAATTTCGGTAACTATGTTGCCAAAGTTTTTCGGGCGATTTCTACCAAGTACATCAGATTATATGATGGTGCGGAAGAACTGCTTGACCTACTTCGACAGAAGAAGAAAAAAGTTTATCTGCTCACCAATGCACAACGATGTTTCACCGTTCCCGAACTGAAAATGCTCGGCATTTATGACAAATTTGACGGTATTGTCATTTCTTCCGATGCATACACAGGAAAGCCGGATACAGCTTTCTACCAGACGATTCTCCAACGCTATTCCCTTGACCCGTCACAGAGCATTATGATAGGAAATGACTGTGTTACCGATATCCTGGGGTCTTTCCGTGCAGGACTGGATTCTCTCTACATTCACAGCAATATTTCCCCCGATGTCAGCGTACCATTGAAAAGTAAATTTTCCGTCATGGACGGCGATGTAAAAAAAATCAAAACCCTGATTATCCGATAAAATTCTTCCCAAAATAATAGTGTATTTCTACGAAAGGAATGTGACTCCGGCTATGAAAATGAGCAGAAAAAAAATAGCTGTGTTGACATCAGTGACGCTGGCAGTGATTTCGCTGAGTGCGTTCACCATCTATGCTGTCCACACGGGAGGTTTTTCTCCTGCCGAACTGGTAAGCAATATTCTTTACGGCAAACCCACCGAACCTCCTACCGAACTTCCCACACACCCCCCTACTGAACCTGAACTGGAAGCGAAAATTTCCACACAGGAACTGAATGTCACTCAACAGACAAAAGCCAATATAACCGCTACTATCAAAGGAGAACAGAAAAGCGGTTATAATATCCGCTATACTACCTCAGACGAAAATATCGCCTATATTGATACCAAAGGAAATATCACCCCAAAAAGTAACGGTGAATGTCAGGTAGGCGTATACATTGAAGGCTATGACAATTCCCTGAAAAACTTCAACCTCAAAGTACAGGACGACCGCATACAGCAAATACAGATTCTGAATTCTTATCTGTTCGGACTATCTTACAGTGAAAATTATACGTATTCCGGAACAAGAAAAGGTATTGCCAAACTGACCGGTTGCCGTATAGAAGATATCAATCAGGACGGCAACTATGAACTTGTGATGAAATATAATCTTGCAGATATGTTTCAGAAAGTGTTTGTCGTGACTACCGATGGCAATGATTATTTTGTCAATCAAAGCAGTATGAATTTCAGTGATATTGTCGGAAACGGATATGCCAACTATAATGAAGATATCTATATTGACAGCAGTCAGAATATCAGTATTATTACAGAAAGTACCCGATACATCAACAACTTCAACGAAAAATCTGTTGCCCTTTACAGTGTGGGAACGCTGTCTTACCAACAATCCGAATATTATGCCAAAGAACCCATGAATCTGAGCGATATGTCTAAAAAAGCAGAATATAAAATTAATGGCGAGAAAAAAAATCGTGATGACTATATCTGGCAGTATACTGCCCTTAAGTCAGACAGAGAAATTTTTGACGATTATGTTTCTGTTACGGCTTCCCTTTCACAAGGCAAATATGTCAAGGCAGAACTGCCGTCCAATATCGGACAGGCTTATTATGCCCGCCTGAAATGGACAACTTCCGATGCCGAAGTAGCAGAAGTCAATAACACAGGCATGATTACAGGTCGCAGTAAAATGGGAAACTGCGATATTATCGGCTACATTGAGGGTTATGACACACCGTTCTGCAGAATGAGCATTGATGTCAGTGATGTATCCAGCGACTTTGACGGATATGTGGAAATGATAAAGAACACCGAAATTATTGGCGTATCAGGAAATAAAATGCGGTTATATGGCTATTGTGTAGCAGATATCGACAAAGACAATATCACAGATTTATTGTTGTATTATGTCGGTGGAAACGGCTGTCAGCTGGAAATGGCACATTACATCGGGGCACAAGTCAACAGACAAGTCATAAAAAGTATCGTCACAGAAAACGGTACAAGTTGTATGTTCGATTTGTATGAGGACATTATGAACAATGAAACTGTGCTTTATGTGGGCAAAGTAACGAAAAAAGATGATGCCCTTATTACAGACTTTCACTATGAAAACTTTGCTAACGGACAATTCAATGATAATGGTTCCAGTAAATATGGTGTAACGTCATTTACCACAGGTAAAAGTGAATATCGTGTAGCAGATTCAACGGTAGAAGCAGAAAGTTTTAACAGTATGGTCAGCCGATATCAAAAGCTTGGTCAATGGAAACTTGTATGACAGAAAGGAGCAATGTCGTTTGAAAAGAATCAAGGGCGTACTGTTTGATATGGACGGGGTTATTCTTGATACGGAAAAATGGTTGCAAAAGTTTTACCTTAAAGCCTCACAGGACTTTGGCTTTAAGGTAAATCCCGAATATATTCTTTCTATCAGAAGTCTTCCCGTCAGACTGGCAGAAAAAAGAATGAAACAACTTGTCGGAGAAGATTTCGATTTTATGGCTGTCAGAAATCTGCGTAAACAGTACATGAATGAACACATTGCCAGAAACGGCATAGAAAAGAAAAAAGGAATTGATGAACTGTTACAATATATTCATGCCAGCGGTCTGCAATGTGC
>CACYBZ010000363.1 GCA_902772795.1 uncultured Ruminococcus sp.
AAAGTTTTTGTCGAACTTTTTTCAAAAAGTTCGTGGGGTTCAGGGGCAAAGCCCCTGATGGGATTTTTAAGGGCAACGCCCTTAAACGAAGAACTACTGTAATCTTCTATCCATGATTGTATAGCCTGAAAATATTCTTCTATGGTTGTATTTTCCCATTCACTTTTGTGTAAGGAAAAATCATTCTTCAACATAGACAGAAATGTCAGAAAATCTGCTTTGTTGTTAATTTCGTTGATTCTGTCAAATATATCTTCACTCATCACAGTTTATGCTTACTGTATCAAGGATTTGATAATATTTTCCGCCTGCATAGCGTCAGCTTTGCCACGACTGTTCTTCATGACATAGCCTACCATGGATTTTATGGCTTTTTCCTTACCGTTCTTGTAATCGGCAACGGCTTTCGGATTTTTCTCTACGGCTTCGGCACAAAGTCTTTTTGTTGTTTCCTCATCAAGACCGCCCATATCACTTTCAGAAATCAACTCGCTGGCTTTTTTGCCTGTTTCCAGCATTTTATCCAGTGTGGATTTGGCAAGATTCATCTTGATTTTCTTGCTTTCCAGCATTCTGACAAGTTCATTGAGGTTTTCGGCGGAAACATTGATGGCAAATTCTTCTTTTGCGGATTCGTTTTCAATGGTACGGAAAATCTGTCCGATGATAAAGTTGGCGGTCGTTTTTGGATTCTGTATACCCTCGATAGCCTTTTCAAAATACTCGGCGACTTTTCTGTATTTGATAAGCAGTAAAGCATCTGTTTCAGGGATTCCCAGTTCGTCAACATATCTTTCCCGTTTTTCGTCAGGTAATTCAGGAATAGTGGCTTCCAGTTCGGCAACTTCTTCATCAGTCACGTTGATAGTCACTAAGTCGGGGTCACGGAAATAACGATAGTCGTTAGCGTCCTCTTTTCCACGCATACTTGATGTCGTGTTGGAAACGCTGTCATAACGGAGTGTTTCCTGTGTGACTTTTCCACCGCTTTCAATAAGGTCAATCTGTCTTTCGCTTTCGTATTCCATAGCTTTTGCCATAAAGGTTATGGAGTTCATATTTTTGATTTCTGTTCTTGTGCCGAATTCTCCTGACCCTTTCGGACGAACGGAAATGTTGACATCACACCTCATAGAGCCTTCTTCCATACGACAATCCGATACGCCGATATATCGCATAATCAGCTGTAATTTTTCAACATATTCCTTAGCTTCGTCTATGGAACGAATGTCGGGTTCTGTTACGATTTCAATAAGCGGAACACCGCCACGGTTATAGTCTACATAGGTATCGCCTTTTTTGTGAATGAGTTTTCCGGCATCTTCTTCGATGTGGATACGGTTCAGTCTTACTTTTCTGCCGTTGCTCAGTTCAATATAACCGTTCTTGCACAGGGGCATATCGTATTGGGAAATCTGATAGGCTTTCGGTAAATCGGGATAACAGTAATTTTTTCTGTCCATTTTGGAAATACGGGAAATTTCGCAGTTTGTGGCAAGCCCAGCCCTGATGGCATAGCGGACAACTTCCCTGTTGAGTTTCGGCAGTGTGCCCGGCAGACCGATACATACAGGACAGCAATGTGTGTTAGGGTCACCGCCGAACTGTGTTGTACAGCTACAGAATATTTTGGTCTTGGTATTGAGTTCAACGTGTGTTTCCAGACCGACAACTAATTCATAGTTCATGATTTAACCCCCATTTCTGCACTTCTGAACATGGTATCGTGTGTCACATTTTCATATTGCCATGCGACATTGAGTATTTTGGCTTCGTCAAAATTCTTGCCGATGAGTTGCATACCGATAGGCATACCCTTACCGTCAAATCCGCAGGGTACGGAAACAGCAGGTAATCCCGCAATGTTGATGGGTACGGTACAGATATCGGTAAGATAGGTTTCGATAGGGTCGCTGACAGCCTTGCCTGTTTCAAAAGCCGTCATAGGAACGGTAGGGGCAAGAATGACATCGACTTTTTCAAAAGCATTTTTGAATTCTCTCACGATAGTGCCACGCAGATTCTGAGCCTTTTTATAGTAAGCGTCATAGTAGCCAGCACTGAGCACATATGTTCCTAACATGATACGTCTTTTGACTTCACTGCCGAAACCTTCACTTCTTGTCTTGCAAATCATATCGTTGACATCTCTGTAAGACGGTGTTTTATAGCCGTAACGGATACCGTCATATCTGCCGAGATTCGATGACGCTTCGGCACAGGCAAGAATATAATAGACGGGTAAGGAATATTTCAGGGCAGGTAAATCAAAGTATACGATTTCTGCACCAAGACTTTCATAGACTTTACAGGCATTCAGAATGGCTTCTTTGACATCTTCCCGAATACCCTCCAGGTATTCTTTGGCAATGCCGATTTTCATACCTTTGATATCATTGCGGAGTGTGTCAAGCGTTTTAACGCCCTTGTTGCCTTGAGAAGTGGAATCCATAATATCATATTCCGAAATGGTATCATATACGATAGCAGTATCTTCAACAGTAGTTGTAATAGGGCCAATCTGGTCAAAACCTGACGCATAGGCGATTAAACCGTATCTTGAAACACTGCCATAAGTAGGTTTCAGTCCCACAATTCCGCAGAAACTTGCGGGCTGACGGATTGAACCGCCCGTATCAGACCCTAAACCATAGACGGCAATATTTCCGCCGACAGCACTTGCTACACCGCCTGACGAACCGCCAGCCACATAACCAAGATTATGGGGATTTTTTGCTCCGCCGAAACAAGAAGTTTCGCAAGAGGAACCCATAGCGAATTCGTCCATATTGGTTTTTCCGAGCAATACAGCACCGTTGTTCTGAAGAATGTTCCATACAGTAGCGTTATAGATAGGTTTATAGCCTTGCAGTATTTTGGAACAACAGGTTGTTTCAATACCGTTTGTGGAGATATTGTCTTTAAGCGTCATGGGGATACCTGCCAGCAAAGGAAGGTTTTCACCGCTGGCAATTTGTTTGTCGATTTTTTCTGCCGTGGTCAGGGCGACATCTTCGGTAACATTGACATAGGCGTTCAAATTTTTATTGACTTCGGCAATGGAACGGAGATAAGTTTCTGTAAGTTCTTTACAGGAGATTTCTTTATCTGTCAGCATGGTATGCAGTGTTCTGATTCTGCTTTTCACTTCTGCCACTGTCATCAATCCTTTCTTGAAATAAAGTCCGCCTTTGTATTGCGGACTTTAATCGTTATTGTTATTATGACAAAATTTGCAACAGCAAATTTTGATTTGATTTTTTGTAGTTAAAGGGCTGTCGCCCTTTAAAATCCCACCAAGGGGCGTTGCCCCTTGACCCCACCACTTTTTGAAAAAAGTGGACAAAAACTTTTATTGCTCACGGCGTTCAGTGATTATCTTAATTTCGTTTTTTTACCAGGAAACAGTCTTCGGCACTGTCGGGAGCATTGGCGAGAATTTTTTCTGTGGGATAGGGTTCCACAACGACGTCTTCACGGAATGCGTTGGAAAGATTTTTGATGTTGTCAAACCCTTCGCCGTCGGTGGGAGC
>CACYBZ010000364.1 GCA_902772795.1 uncultured Ruminococcus sp.
AAATACTACATAATGTTTTTGTTTATGCAGAAAGCTGATACCTTACTACTGACTGTGGCTGACAGTAGTAGGGTATCGGAATATCTGCTGATGTCATTTCAGACGACGGAAGATTAGTGTAGAAGCTAAGATAATACCAATGTTGAAAGTGTAGGAACGGTTATCGTTTTCAAGGAGGTACATCATGAAAAAATACGTTGAACCTGAGATGGAGATAATAGAATACTGTTTGTCGGATATTATATCTGCTTCACAAGGCAGTGAAACAGGTTATGAATTGAGTAAAATCCATGAACAAGGTACAGAAGAAACTACATTTGCCGATTTTGAAATACCTACAGATGATAATTTTTGGTAATCACCGTTTTGCAAGCAGAAAGAAGAAATATTGTTGTGATTGTCTAAACAGAAACAGCAGGCATAGAATTTCAATGGTTCGTGCCTGCTTTATACTATCACAGTTCTTTTGATGAGAGAACGTAAGTTGAGATACGAAGAAAATACAAAGTTTCGGTCAAGCCTTTTCAAAGGTTTGTGGGGTTCAGGGGCAAAGTCCCTGATGGGATTTTTAAGGGCGAAGCCCTTAAACGGTACGTGAAATATTCCTTTTTTATTGTGTTGCTATTGTGGAAAACTTATGCTAGAATAATATAGGGTTAAACAAATGAAATATGGGAGGTCTATTTATGAAAAAATTTAAAAGAATTCTGGCGGTTGTACTCTGTTTTGCAGTGACAATACCGTTTGTGCTTACGGCGGAGGCAGTCAGTGAACAGGACGGTTTTTTATACAGTTTTATTGACAATTCTGATGTTATAGAGATTGTCGGTATTGCTCCCACAGGAGGACAGGCAGACAATCCGACGGTTTCCCTACCGAATTCGTTACGGGGGGTATCGGTAATACAGATAGGTAAATCCGCCTTTGCCAATAATCAAATCATACAGGAAATCCTTATGGGGGAGAATATCCGGCAAATTTGTGATGAAGCTATGTATGGCATGACTGTCCTGCATAACATTACGTTACCAAAATTTCTTTCGGTGTTGGGAAAAAGGGTATTTTCCTATTGTACGACCCTGGAACGTGTGAACTTTAAAACGACAAAACTCAGACAAATACAGGAATTTACTTTCTATGGTTGCACGAAACTCAATAATGTCATTCTTCCTTCATCTTTATTGGAACTGGGAGAGTATTGTTTTGGTCATTGTGCAAGTCTGGATAAAATCTATATTCCGTCTTCTGTCGGTAAAATTTCACAGACCGCTTTTTATTCCACCAAAAGCGGACTGACTATTTATGGCGAAAAGAATTCTGAAGCATATCGTTATGCCGTAGCCAACAACATTGCTTTTGTTGACGTATCCGAAAAAGATGTTGACGGACTGTTACAAAGTCTTTCGGAAGCGGAAAGATGGTGGAAATATACGGATATGTCCTTGTACACAGATGACAGTGTTGACAAATTGATGCAGGCCTATTACAGTGCTTTGGCAGTGAAAGATGATTTCTTTTCTACGCCTGAGGCAGTCAGCGGGGCAAAGGAAAGACTGGACAATGCCTGTCATGCTTTAAAACGGAACAGTATGGAAGAACTGGACATTGTTGTTACACAGGCAGAAACGTATTTACCGGTATTTTTCCGCTATACCGAAAGTTCTTTCAGTGCATTGGAAAGTGCACTGAAAGAGGCGAAAAACGTACAGTGTGCCCAATCGCCGTCTGAACAAGAAATAAAGTCTGCAAAGAAGAATCTGAATGACAGTATTTTTTCCTTGCAGGAACTGACAAAATACGATAGCAACAACGATGGCAGTATTACGCTGGCAGATGTTGTCATGGTGCAAAAAAGACTGATAAGTGATTATTCGTTTACCCCCAGAGAAATTTATCAGGTGGATTTCAATAATGATGGTATTGTTTCTCTTGCTGACGTTATTTTGTTTCAGCGGTATCTTTTAAGAACGTGAAGTATTTTGAATAGTGACAGATATAAAAAATGCCGATGACATCGGCATTTTTTGTTTGTGTCTGAGAAGTTTAAGGGCTTTGCCCTTAAAAATCCCATCAGGGGCTTTGCCCCTGAACCCCACAAGCCTTTAAAAAGGCTTGACCGAAATTTTGTGTTTAATCATAAAGCCCCATTGTCTGAAAAGGCAATGGGGCGGTTCAGTTTTACGCTTGGGGATTATCGTCCGTATTGTAAATTTCAATAACCATCTGTTGTAATTCTTCTGCGGAATAGTGTAATCTTTTGGCTTCGGCAAGCAAGGCTTTTACATATCTTTCTTTGAATGTTTTACGGCGTTCTGCAATGAGTTTTTCTACGGCACCCTTTTGCACAAACATACCGATACCTCGTTTTTTGTAAACAATTCCTTCATACACTAAAAGATTGACTGCTTTATTTACGGTGGCAATATTAATCTTGTACTCTTTGGAAACCTGAGTGGTGGAGGGAATTTGTTCATTTTCTTTGAAATCTCCCATAAGAATATGGTCCTTGATACCCTCAGCTATCTTGGCAAAAATCGGAATGTTTTCTCCTATAATATCCATAAAGCATTTCCCCTTTCTCATAAAATCACTTAATCACTCATATGATTAAGACATGGTCATTATACCTTATTGTGATGGATATGTCAATTCTTTTAGATGAGGTAAGAAAATAAATGTTATAAAAAAGCTGAATTTTTTGAAAAGGTAATTCAGAATGTGTATTTTGAATTTTTTCCACCTGAGCGGTTGGCATGATTTTCTGAAATACGTAAAGATAAAAAAACAACCTGTAGCTATGACAATGAAAAGTTTCGGTCAAGCCT
>CACYBZ010000365.1 GCA_902772795.1 uncultured Ruminococcus sp.
GAATCATAAAATAACGTTTGTCTGTTAAATATATTGACATTATATATCCTTCCGTTTTCTAATTTATAGCCGTAACGGCATCTTTTGCGGCATCTTCCGGACTTAACTGTGTTTTAATAACTTGAGAAAGAGCATTATTTATTACAGGATAAATCTTATTGGCTATTGATACATTTGGTACCAACACGCCGTTTTGACTCATCATATTAACAACATCATATTGAGGATCATCCTTCCAGTATTCATGTTCACTATTCCGTACAGGTAAATAACCTGCGGAAACAGATAATTTATCATTAACCGTTGTATCACAAAGATATTCAGCAAACTTTATCACTTCCGGTTGAACTACGGGGTCATCCTCCAACATTACAAGATTCCATGTATTTATTAATGGATATTCACTAAACCCGGGCTGCAACGGCAGTGAATGAACAGAAATATCAGAATTGATGTTATTTCTGAAACTAGAAAATGGTGTAATAATCATCGACATGGTTCCATCTGTAAAGCGCTGCCAAACTTGAGTCAAATCTACTAATTGCGTCAGCGATGATGGAAATGAACCATTTTGAACTCCATTCAGAAAGAAATTCAGTGAATCGGTCAATTTTTGCTGATCAAGATAAATCTGACCCTGATCATTTGTGAGTTTGCCTCCCATGCTTAAATACATAAATGTTCCAAATTGAGAATTTGATGCGGACGGGACAAATCCTATTGGCATTTTTCTGCTGATAATATCCTGCCAATCACCTAATTCCGGATTTATTTTTGAGTTGCGATACGTAAGAACTAAACCATCACCTAGAACAGGAATACCATAAACGACACTGTCGACGACAGCAGATTGGCCAGCAAAATTATACCAGGAGTTGCTGTTTGAAAAGACTTCTGTTTCTATTGGTTTCAGAATACCACGCTGAACAGAAGTTTCCAAATCTCCTCTTGACATTAGTGCAAGAGAAGGCAAAACCTTTTTAGCTACATGATCTGCAGCTATGATTGTATTAATCATGCTGCTTTCACCATTGGTGGCCTTTACGCGTATTGATATATCAACATTAGGATTTTCCTCTAAATAACTCGAGATTACTTCCGATAAGGCATTCCCGGCTTTCGTTTCTTTGTCAGGATCAAATTGAGGAGGAATCCATATTTGTATTTCATACGATGTGGGAGTGGGTACAGGTGTTTCGGCAACATTCAATTCATCAGTTGTTTCGGGTGTAGATTCTAATGTGAGAACTGCTGTAACATTTTGTTCTATTGAAACAGGATTTAATGAATCGCTTTGTGTAATACCTATTTTACTTAATAAATCTCCAATTTGAGTATTCTGTCCTTCAGTCAATGAACACCCTGCCACACAAAATAATAGTAACAAAAAAATTATAAACAAATTGAATCGTTTGTTTTTTGATAGATATTTTTTTAATTCTTTTATCATTATTGTATTCTCCAGACATGATTATTATAAGCCAATTAAATCATAATACAGAGAGTTTTTTTCATTACATGCGTTAATCAGCATAATTTTTTCCAATACCTGACAATATAATTAAATTATTATGATAACCAAATCAAATTTGACGTATACTTAATATTATGAAAATGATTGTTAAAATTCTAAATTCGCCTTATATTCATCAGATGAGGCCCAGACAATATGCGAAAAACATCTTTATTTTCGTTCCGCTTTTTTTTGATCGTCAGCTTTTTATACCTCAATCTCTCATAATAACCTTTTGGGGATTCGCAACTTTATGTATTTTATCCAGTGGGGTTTATGTTCTCAATGATATTGTTGATGTAAATGCAGATAGAAATCATCCGCAAAAAAAATACAGGCCAATTGCTGCAGGTAAAATTTCTATCCATAAAGCTAAAATTTTTTGTTGTGCTTTATTTATTATTGCTTTCACTATGGCTTTTTTTATCGACATATCTTTTTTCTTTCTATGCATTATTATGGTTGTAATCAATCTCGCTTATTCTTTTAAACTTAAACATATTCCATTGATTGATATTATTACAATTGGCATGTTGTTCATTATTCGTGTTCTTTGCGGAGCTGTCTTGATACATGTTCAGATTTTCTCTCCATGGTTATATATCGTAACATTTATGCTCGCACTGTATCTCGGTTTTGGAAAAAGAAGAGCGGAGCTAGCAGGCCTTGAAGGTGCAGTAAAATATACCCGTCCTGTTCTCGATGGATATACAATACCTTTTCTAGATCAGTTGATCTCCATCATTTCAGCTATTATTATCATATCTTATGCATTGTATACTTTCTCAGGTCCTGCAGTACCTGAGAATAATCGGTTGCTATTAACAATTCCATTTGTTGTATATGGAATTTTCCGCTATCTATATTTACTTCAGGTTAAACATCAGGGAGGTGCTCCGGAGGAAGTACTTTTCTCTGACAGATGGCTTCAAGGTACTATAGTTTTATATGCATTTTTTGTCGTTTTTGCACTCTATCTATAAAAA
>CACYBZ010000366.1 GCA_902772795.1 uncultured Ruminococcus sp.
AATGATGCTGTGCTGTGGAATTGTATGGGAATATATTTTTCCTTATCTGTTTGCCTACAGTACATCAGATATTCTTGATGTGGTATCATATATTCTTGGCGGTATTACTTATTGCTTTTTGATAAGAAATTACGGAAAAACATATTGACTTTAAGAGTTTATAATTCTATAATAGAGTTATAAACTCTTAACAGAAGGATTAAAATTATCCTGTTTATTATCTGATTTTCAGATAAAATATATATTATCGGAGGATTAACAACACATGAAACACACAGTCAGGAAATTGTCATCACTGTTGACGGCAACAGCAATCATGGGAACAATCGTTTGTGCAAGCACCGTAGGTTCATCAGCAGTATGGAATGGCAGAGAAGAATTTTCGGGAGCAATCGGATTTGAAATTCCCGAAGTATGGAAAGACGCAGAAGCTTTTTATGTCCATGTATGGGCAACAGACAAGGCAGATACGGATTATCAGTGGCAGACCGCAGAACAGAAAATGACTTGGGAAAAAGGCGATGTTATTGCTACTTACAGTGTACCCGAAGGTCCTTGGAATTTAATTTCTATCAGTGCATCAGGTATCGAAGAAGGAAAAGCCAACGCTACAATGGATACACAATTCAGTTATACCTGTATAGGTGATACAGCGTATCTTGT
Source organism: uncultured Ruminococcus sp. (assembly GCA_902772795.1). GTDB lineage: Bacteria > Bacillota > Clostridia > Oscillospirales > Acutalibacteraceae > CAG-964. The sequence goes on from CACYBZ010000366.1 coordinate 664, forward strand.
CAATACTGCAAAGACCGTTAAGAATTACGATGAAAAAAGAACAGAAGTTTATGAAATGGGTTGGTTAAAACACCCTGATATTACTTCACGAAAAACGATAACGGCAGACGGTAAAGTTGTGGGAAAAGATTTTTTAATAGAATTTGCAAGCAGTGAACCGTATGGTAACGGCAGTGTTGAAGATGTATGGTACAGTTATTATAATACGACCCGTTACAATATGTTTAAAAGAAAAACCGCTGAGAATTATAACGACATCTACAAGGAATTTGTTACCAAATACAATCCTGAAAACAAGACAAACGGTACATATAATGGTACAAATATTTTTGCGTGGGATTCAGAAAAAACAGGTAAAACTTGGGAAGAAGCAAAACAGTACGTTATTGAACAAATCGGAATAACACCGTCAGATGACCCTACACCTGTTGTTACTCCTACACAACCTCCCACAGAAGCAGCAACACCAGCACCGACAGAAGCACCGACACAAGCACCTGCTCCTGAAAACAATGAAAATAATAATGCCAATAACAACAACGGTGCAAATACCGTTACAGGAAAAGTTGTCAACACCGCAGACAACAACAGTGGAATATTTACTTTGGGTACATTGCTTGTATCATCATTCGGAATTGCCTTTGTCAACCGTAGAAAAAAGCATTCATCAAAATAAGATAATTTTTCCTCTATAAAGAAATATTTTTGCACAGCAGTTCACGGCTTCAGGGCTGTGAACTGTTGAATTTTTCCGAACTTTATTCTGTTCGGATTGACTGTTCTGAAAAATTTGTGTAATATGAAAGCAAGAAATATACAGCTGTCAGCAGGTGATGAAAGAAATGAAAATATCTGTACAGGAATACAAAAAATCCATTAATGAAAGCAACTATTCTGCCGAACAAATCGCTGTTATATGGGATTTCTATGTCACGAAATCTTTTGCCAACAGTGCCTCTCAGAAAAGAACGATATCCGATTACGGACATAAACAATTCCCTTTTCAGAAAATATTGCAGACGGCACATATCACCAGGGAAAATCATTGTGAACTGCTTGCCGACAAAATGCCGAAAACTCTGGAAAAAATGGGTCTGAAAATCTGTAAGAACAAATCAACGACAATACCTATTGACATTGATACTCCCCGTTTTGCTTTCATCAGGGATTACACCATATCCGATGGCGGAAAACCCACAGCCAAAAGCGGTAACAGTAAACCTGAAAGTCTTTTCAGACATATACGCAATGCCCTTGCACACGGAAACACTTATTTTTTTGATAACGGAAATATGTTGCTTGAAGATAAAATCACTTTAAGCAATACTATAACCGCCATGATTCTGATTGAACAAAGAACATTACTGGACTGGATAAAATTGATTGACTATCAGGAAAGATATTATCATATTATTGACCACGAAACAAAAAACGAAAATTGATACAAAATATTTATAAAAGAAAACTGACTTTTTTATTTTGCTATTCTCTTATTAAATTTTTTATG
>CACYBZ010000367.1 GCA_902772795.1 uncultured Ruminococcus sp.
ATACATACTTGTTCTGTGATATAACGCTATTTCACTGATTTTTTCAATGGTGGTATTTCCTATTGCACGTCGGGGTTTATTGATGATACGGGAAAGGCGGATATTGTCATCAGGATTGTTGATAACGTGCAGATAGGCAATCATATCCTTGATTTCTTCACGGTCGTAAAAACGATTTCCGCCGATGATACGATGGGGGATACCTGCCCTTGTCATATACTGTTCCAGTGCATTTGACTGGGCGTTTGTTCGGTAGAGTACGGCAAAGTCGGAAAATTTACGTCCGCCGTTGACTTTTTCCATAACCGTATCGGCGATATACTGTGCTTCGTCACGTTCAGAAGAAGCAGTATGCACATGAATTTTTTCTCCTGTGGGGTTCTGCGTCCACAAGGTTTTTCCTTTCCGCTGGTCGTTGTGGGCAATGACACTGTTAGCCGAATTCAGAATATTCTTTGTGGAACGGTAATTCTGTTCCAGACGGATAACTTTACTGTCGGGATAGTTCTGTTCAAAGCTGAGAATATTTTTGATGGTAGCTCCCCGAAATTTATAGATACTCTGGTCATCATCACCGACGACACAGATATTTTTGTATTTGTCAGCCAGCATACTAATCAGACGATACTGAGAAAAATTGGTATCCTGATATTCATCAACCATAATGTAATGAAATAAGTTCTGATAGTAGGCTAAAACATCATCGTTGGTCTGAAAAAGCTTTACTGTATTGTAAATCAGGTCATCAAAGTCCATTGCATCGGCTTTTTTCAGATTGGCATTGTACAGCGTGTAGGCTTTGGCAATACTGCCAAGACGGCTGTCACTGCCTGCATTCTGTCGGAATGTTTCAGGACTTTGCAGACTGTCCTTTGCTCTGGAAATTTCATTGAGAATACTTCTCAGCGGAATGAACTTTTCATCAATTCCCAGTGTCTGCATAACCTCTTTCATCTGTTTTTTCTGGTCATCTGTATCATAGATAGTAAAGGTATTGGTATAGCCCAGTCGGTCACCGAAACGCCTTAAAATTTTGGCACAGGTAGCATGAAAAGTCGAAGCCCATACATCACGGGCTTCAGGAACTTTGGCAACAATACGTTCTTTCAGTTCTCTGGCGGCTTTATTGGTGAACGTAATGGCGAGTATCTGCCACGGCTTTGCGGTACTGACACTCAGTTTTCTTTTCAGGTCATCGGGAACAGCTTTTTTCTTTTCGGCACACTCTGTCAGCAACTGTATGTCGCTTTCGCTGAAACTTCCGCTGACAACATCACTGTTATAGGCATTTCCCCAGCTGAGTATGTTGGCAATTCTGTTGACAATGACAGTGGTTTTTCCGCTGCCTGCACCTGCCAGAATCAGCAACGGATTTTCTGTGGTAACGACGGCTTCAAACTGTTTGTCGTTCATTCCCGCAAAATCATTTTTAATCAATTTTCTTCTTAAAGTGACCAGATTATTCATATTGACTCCTTTTCGTACTGACAAAAAAGTACAACAATGCTGTTGGAAATAGCATTGTTGTATGTGATTTTTGAAAACCTTCGGGATTTTTTTCAAGGGATTTTTTTATCTTTTATCTGTTCATAGCAAGGTTCAAACAAAGAAGTATCTACCTTGCTGTTACTGTAAAAACAGTAATTCATCAGATACATTTTTACATCAGCTTCGTTGGTGGCATTATAGGTGAAATACGCCAGTATATGATATTCTCCCGAGGAGATATCACCGCTTTCCGCTTCAATTTCCACACTGAGATTGGCAATCGTCTGTGTGTCATGAAAAACCTCACCTGTTGCTTCTGTGACGGTAATCTTCCTGATATCATTGCCACGGGCGTTAAGGTCTGCCCTGACGAATTCGCTGAAATCAAAATAAACCATCTGATTTCTGACCTTGTTGGCATTATCGCCGTCCGAACAGCATGAAAAATTCATACCTTTGAAATCCATCGAGGGGGTATAATAGTTGTCAGAAAGTTTCTTCCCACAGCTACAACAGACAAACACCAGAGAAAATATCAGTAACAGAGAATACAATGACTTGATAATACGCTTCATAACAGTTATTCCTCATCACCTAAGAATTTTTCTACAATGAAACGGGGTCTTTGTTTTGTTTCAAGATAAACCTTACCGAGATATTCTCCGATTACGCCTATGGCAAACAGTTGCAATCCGCCCAATGCCCATATAGACAGGAAAATACTTGCCCAGCCCGGTTCTGTTTTGCCGAAGAAATAGGTAATAAACGAGTAAATACCGAACAGCACCGCAAGCAGAAAGATAATGATACCTAACCACATAATCATACGGATAGGCTTTACACTCAGGGAAGTTACTCCTTCCAATGCCAGTGCCAGCATTTTGGAAAGAGGATATTTGCTTTCGCCTGCCTGTCTTTCCAGACGTTCATATTCGACAATATCGCTTCTGAAACCAACCATCGGTACCATTCCTCTAAGGAAAAGATTGACTTCTTTAAAATCCGCAAAAGCGTCCAGAGCACGTTTACTCATCAGACGGAAATCCGCATGGTTGAATACGATTTCGGCTCCCATCGCTCCAAGAATTTTATAAAAAGATTCCGCAGTAAACCGCTTGAAAAAGGTATCCGTGTCACGTTTCTTTCTTACGCCGTAGACAACGTCACAGCCGTTTTCGTATTTTTCCAGCATTTCATCAATAGCGTTGATATCGTCCTGCAAATCCGCATCAATGGATATGACCGCATCAGCATAGTCTTTTAATGTCACCAGTCCGCCGTACAGCGTGTTCTGATGCCCCCTGTTACGACTCATTTTCAATCCTGACACAAGTTCATATTTATCATGAAGCTGTGTGATGATTTTCCATGTTTTGTCTTTTGAGCCGTCATCTATGTAAACAATACGGCTTTTGGGAGATATCTTTTTTTCTGCTATCAGTTGGTTGTATTTTTGTATCAGTTTTTCCGTGGTATCCTGCAAAACTTCTTCTTCATTATAGCACGGCACAGCAAGATATAAAACCGTCATAATTGTCTTCCTCCGAAAGATTAAACTACTCGACATTATAACATTTTTTATTTCCGACTGCAACCTTACTTTAAAAATTATCAATTATTTTACAATAAGTTCACAGAAATTCTTCATAAAACGATTGTAAAAATGGATAGTTAGTGATAAAATCAATTCGGACAGCAGATACAGTCAACATATACAAACCGGACAGTAACAGAAGGTGATTTCTTTGAAAGAAAAAGTAAAAAAAAGAACAGTAAATATCCTCACCGCAACGGTTTTGGTTGTCGGAACCGTTTTAGCCGTCCTCTTTTTTTTAAGGGAAGATATCGTCAGTAAAAAAATATTATACAATACAATGGCTACCTATCCTCAAGCCACACATAAACAAGCAGTAAAACCTTCCGAACCCGAAACAGTTCCTTTATCCGCCACTGTTTCTCCGACAACAGAAATAATTACAGAAGAGATAGTCGCTACCGCCGAACCCTCTACAATGACTGTTATAGAAGTGCCGACCGAATATTTCACTGTCGTTACTGTACCGTCGGAACAGGCAACACAACCGCCTACACATCAGCCCACTTCGTTGCCCAGTGACCCCGCCCATGAAATCACTCCTACGGAAGTTGTTACTGAAACCGCTACACAGAATACGGAACAATCATTCAGTAAGTTGTTGTCAAGAAGTGGGTACAGCCTTTCTGAAATAGAAAACAGTGGTATACAGCAACTTGTCATTGCCGATACTTACGGCACACAGGCAGAACTATATCTGTTTACCCAAAAAGAAGATACATGGGAACAGGAATACGTTTCCTGCAACGGATTCATAGGCATACAAGGGTGCGGAACAAGAAACAGTGCAGATGAACAGATTACACCACAGGGAATATTTAAAATAGGCGACTGTTTTTACCGTGATGAACAGCCGACAACATGGTTAAATACTTTCCGTATTACAGAGAACACATATTGGATAGACGATGTTGAGTCGGAACGCTATAACCAGAAAATAGAAACAGAAGATAAGGAAAATCTGCCGAAGTCCCGTTATATGGCAGAAAATGAAAATTATCAGTATGGCTGTATTATTGAATATAATGCGGTACAGCCTGTTGACAGGGAAAAAGGCACAGCTGTATTTATGTACTGTGGCAACAATGCCACGACAGATGGAAGTATTGCTGTTGATAAGGAAAGTATGTCACAATATTTACTTTACCTCAATTCTGCCAAAAATCCCCATATTATCATTTTTTAAAATTATTCAAAAAAACTCTTTTCATCTATAAAACGGTGTGTTATAATTGTCGGTGGAAAAACTGGATAAGGATGTGTACGTTTTGGATATTGTGGCAAAAGTTTTTGCGGAACAATGGATCTTTATGGTCGTGGCAGTCTTGGGAGTGGCACTGACATTCGTTGTCAAAAAAATCATTCCTAAATTCTATCGGGAATTCTTAAAAGGCGAACTTATTATTTTCTCTGTTGTGCTGATACTACTGGCATTTCGGGGGTATCCTGATTTATTTTTACTTGTACCGATAATTATTATCTGCTGTGAATTATTCGGATACGACGTAACGGGAAAAATAGTATCTGTATTATTCATTGATTTTCTTTTGATACAGCTGGATTTCCGTGTAATTTCCCAGGTCAACGAAACACTGATGAATGTTATATTTTTCCTGTTGCAGGTAGCGGTAGCTGTCTGTATCGGAATGATAATGGACAGGCATCTGAAGAATAAGGCAAATACTGACGGGGAAACAGAAAAAGATTCGGAAATATCTTCGGATGAAGAAGAAAAGAAAAAAATATCACTGGATAAAAAAGACTCGTCTGACAGTGAGGGAGAAACAGAATAAGTCAATAAAAGAAGCTGAACGCAACAGGTTCAGCTTTTTCTTTTGTTATTGATTTTCCGTATCAGCATTTTCCGCTGATTTTTTTTGTTTGTTCTTTTCTCTGAGATTGCGGAAGAAATTGACCATCAGTGTTCCGCATTCTTCCTGAAGAATTCCTTTGACAATATTTACTTTGTACGTGAAAGGATAATCAAAAAGATTGACCACTGTTCCGCAACTGCCTGCACGGATATTATCTGCACCATAATATACCGTATCAATTCTGGCGTTCATAATGGCTCCCGTACACATCGGACAGGGTTCCAGGGTGACATACAGACAACAATCCCATAACCGCCAGCTTCCCATTTTTTCACAGGCATTATATATGGCAACGGTTTCAGCGTGCAACATGGCATTCTGTTTTTGTGTACGCACATTATACCCTTCGCCGATAATCTCACCGTCATGAACCACTACGGCACCGACAGGAACTTCACCTTCATCAAAGGCTTTCTGTGCCAGAACCAGTGCCCTACGCATGAAATATTCATGATTTTCCATTATTTTTTCATCTCACTTACATCAATGCTGCCGCAAAACACGTTGCTAATGTGATAACCGTAAACACGACCATCCATGGTGCAGTAAATACAGCTTTCATCTGTTGTACAAATGTCAGTTTGGATTGTTTTCTTTCAAAAGTGAACAACTGGTTACCTTGTTTTCTTATCAGGGAAATGGCACATAAAATACCCAATATCAGAAATATTCCACTTACAGAGATATCAAAAACACTGAACAATGTTTCATTTTCGGTATTGTATTGAACCAGCTGTAAAATCACAGCCGTAGCATTGTTGACAAAGTGAAGAAACATACAGGGAATAATAGACCCTGTTTTTATGGCAATCCAGCCTAGTACAAGTCCGATAAGGAAAGTAACGGGGGTCTGAATAAAATTGGCATGGGCAAATCCAAAGAGTACGCTTGAAACGATGATAGCCAGTGTATCGCTGTAAAATTTTCTTACAGTGCCTAAGATAGCCCCTCTGAACACAAATTCTTCAATGACAGCGGGAACAATAGCAACGGAAATAAAATACAGAATACTACCTGTCACACCCTCGACTTTGCCATAATCAGGCATTTTATTTTCAAAACCGAACAGACTCAGATGAAAATTCATCAGAGCCAGCAGGATATTAAACACAAAGACAACACCCATACCGCCGATAACCATTTTGAGCGTATCGGCAAAGTTCGTGCGTTTAATAAAAATCGTTTCGTCCAGGCGTACATGGTTGGATTTGGTTATGATAATTCCCACGCACAAAAAGCCCACAAGACACAAAACGCCGTTGAGCAGATACAATGACACAGGGTCTATGATGGACATAGAACTTCCGAGCGGGTCATTGTAGGAATATTTTGACAAGTCAATTCCGCCGTTGAAAATCAAGGGAATGATTAATACCACAGAAAGTATGGATATAATCACCTGAAACAATACCAAAGCAAGCCCTATACTGTTGGACATTTTTTTAATGTGATGTTTTTCCTGTTCGATTTCCAGTTTTTTGTTATACGCTTCAAAATCGAAGTTATTGAAATTCGGCATACGTTCAGGGGGAACATATCCCATATTTCCGTAAAAATGATGATTCATATGCAACACCTCTTACCGTATTATACCATCAATACCTATAAAAAATCAACTGATTCAGAGCGATATTTCTCTTGAAAGTATTGTACCTGAAATTCACCAGATAAATATACTGTATAAATATTCATAATTGCTTGATTAAATGGCGATTTGTGATATAATAAGAATTATCATTATTGCACCTTAACATAAGCATAATCAATAAAGGGATGATAAAACAATGAAGTCACAACTTTCTCGCAGACAATCCAGAGAACAAGCATTTTTGCTTGCATTTGAAAGAAACTTTCAGCAGGAAACCGTAAAAGACCTTTGTGAAACGGCGACAGAAATCAGAGATTTTGAAATTGATGATTTTGCCATCAGTCTTCTGCAACAGATTGAACTACACGAAAGCGAAATTAATGACACCATCGAAAAACATGCCAACGGCTGGGCATTGAAAAGAATTTCCAAAGTATCATTGAGCGTGTTACAGCTTGCGATAAGTGAACTGAAGTATACGGACATCTCACAGGTGAAAGCAGAAAATCCTGTCAGCGTGATTATCAATGAAGCCGTACTCATTGCCAAAAAGTATGCGTCGGATAAAGAATCCGCATTTGTCAACGGTGTGCTGGGGTCTGTTGCCCGCAGTAAAGAATCATGAGCGGTGCCTGTTATCTTGCCATTGACACCAGCAATTATACGACTTCTACCGCTGTTTTTCAGAACGGTAAAGTTATTCACAGTAAAAAGCTCCTCCCCGTCAAAGAAGGACAATTAGGACTCCGACAAAGCGATGCCGTGTTTCACCATACTGTACAGTTGCCACAGATGATAGAGTTGCTTTCTGAAAAAATCCGTTTAAAGGATATCAGAGCGGTAGGTGCGTCATTTACACCGAGAAATGTCGAAGGGTCATATATGCCTTGTTTTCTGGTGGGCAGTGGTCTGGCAAGGAGTATCCGTTCGGTACTTGACATACCGCTGTATCGTTTTTCCCATCAACAGGGACATATTTCGGCAGGAATCTACTCTTCGGGACATTTTGAATTGTTTGAGCAGAAACATCTTGCCTTTCATATTTCAGGAGGAACGACCGAAGCACTTATTGTCAATCCCGATAAAGAGAATATCATAAGTGCAACGCTTACAGGAAAAACACTGGACCTTAACGCAGGTCAGCTGATTGACCGTGTGGGAGTGATGATGGGTCTGTCATTTCCGTGCGGTAAAGAACTGGAAACGCTTGCACTTCATTTTTTCGGAAAAGTTGGCAAAATCAATCCTACGGTAAAAAACTGTGACTGTTGTCTGTCAGGGGTAGAAAATATTTGTCGGAAAATGTATCAGAGCGGTGTTGTCAAGGAAGAAATTGCGTTTTATGTACTGCAATACATCGAACAGACTTTGTTTATGATGACAAAAAATATTTTCAGGCAATATGGAAAAATGCCTGTACTGTTTTCCGGAGGTGTGATGTCCAACAGCATTATCCGAAAGAACCTTACTGAAAAACTGGGGGCTTTTTTCGCTGAACCTGAATTTTCCACAGACAACGCAGGCGGTATTGCCGTTCTGACAGCCCTGAAAGAAAACGAAATTATCTGTTAAGGG
>CACYBZ010000368.1 GCA_902772795.1 uncultured Ruminococcus sp.
CTGAAATCAGAAGGACTGGATTTGCTGAAAATTGCCCGAAAGGAAACAGGTCTGCCAATCGTCACAGAAATTATGCGGACATCACATGTTGATATGTTTGAGAATGTGGACATCATTCAGGTCGGGGCAAGAAATATGCAGAATTTCGACTTGCTCAAAGAACTGGGCAAAACCAGAAAACCCATTTTACTCAAACGGGGACTGTCTGCGACAATCGAAGAATGGCTGATGAGTGCAGAATATATCATGGCAGGCGGTAATGATAACGTCATACTCTGCGAACGTGGTATCAGAACATATGAAACCTACACAAGAAATACACTGGATATTTCGGCAATACCGATTATCAAGAAATTATCCCACTTACCCGTTATCGTTGACCCCAGTCACGCTTCAGGAAAAAGCTGGCTGGTAGAACCTCTGGCAATGGCAGCCGTTGCCACAGGAGCTGACGGTCTGATTATTGAAGTCCATAATGACCCGCCTCACGCATGGTCGGACGGTGCACAGTCGATTACCCCTCAGCAGTTTGATGCTGTCGCCAAAAAACTGTTCGCTCTCAAAAAAGCATTAGCTTGAAATTCTTTCCATCACAAAAGGCGATGTACTTTTCAGCACAGAAATCACAATGAAACCATTCATTCAAATCAAATATTCTGTAAGCCGTGACAAATCCCTCAGGAACATTTCTTTATACTCTGACAGTATAAGAAATGTTCCTGTATTTTTGTTGTTGCCAGTTCCCGAAACGTAAGAAAAAATCCGAACGAAGTTAGCCTCAACAGTTTTTGTCCGACTTTTTTCACCTGAGTGGTTGGTATGATTTTCTGAAATACGTAAAAATAAAAAACAACCCGTAGCTATGACAATGAAAAGTTTCGGTCAAGCCTTTTCAAAGGCTTGTGGGGTCAAGGGGCAAAGCCCCTTGCAGGATTTTTAAGGGCAACGCCCTTAAACACAGCACTTATTCCGCATGACAGCATACTATATAAAAAAGAGTTGTACAAAAACGAAAGAGGTGAAATACAATGGCTAAAAAATATATGATGTTCCCATCAATTACCTACGCCATGAAAGCCAAAAACACACTGCGTTCCCATGGCATTTATGCGGATATGGTAAAAACATCTCAGTTCAAAACACAAAAGGGATGCGGTTACAGTCTGATAGTCCACAGAAATTTTGAAAAAGCACTGACCGTTCTCAGAAACAACGGCATTGAAATAACCGATATCGGCAGTCAGTAATTTAACGCAAAGGGTGACTTTCCTATGATATATGCAGACAATTCAGCAACATCATTTCCCAAACCACAAAGTGTATACGCAGAAGTTTGTCGTGCGGTGCGTGTCTACGGCGGAAATGCAGGCAGAAGCGGACATCGTATGTCTATGCAGTCCGCTGAACAAATCTACCACTGTCGGGAAACCGTGGCAGATTTTTTCCACGTTGACAACAGCGAAAATATTATCTTTACTCCCGGTTGCACCTATGCCCTCAATATGGTCATCAGGGGTATCCTCCGACGTGGCGACCATGCTGTCATTTCTGACCTTGAACACAATTCTGTATCCAGGGTAGTTCACGAAATGACAAAAACAGGTATTACTTACACTGTCGCTGAAACAGTACACGGCGACTTTGAAACTACGCTCGATAATTTCCGGAAAGCCATCAACGACAAAACGAAACTGATTGTCGTTACTCATGCCTCCAACGTTACAGGCACAATATTACCCGTCAGCCGTATTGTTGCTCTGGCACATCAGTATCAAATCAGCGTGCTGGTCGATATCGCCCAGACCGGTGGTATTATTCCAATGAACCTTACTCAGCTGAATGCGGATTTCGTTGCCTGTGCCGGACACAAGGGGCTTATGGGGCTTATGGGAACAGGTATACTTTATCTGAAAAATGCCGAAAGTGTCAGTCCGTTAATATTCGGAGGAACCGGAAGCAGTTCTCTGGAACTTTCTCAGCCTGAGATACTTCCTGACAAGTTTGAAAGCGGTACAGGAAATCTTATCGGAATCTGTTCGCTGAGAAAAGGAATCGAATTTCTGAACACCAGAGGTGTTGAAAATATCCACAAACAAGAATTTTCTTTACTGGAAGAGTTGTATGACAGTCTGAAAAAAATCCCGAATGTCAGATTATACACACCCGAACCTCGTATGGATTACCATGCACCACTTCTGTCTTTCAATATCGGCACAATGCCAAGCGAAGATGTGGCAAAAATACTTGATAAACAATATCAGATTTATGTCCGGGCAGGTCTGCATTGTGCACCACTTGCCCACCGAAAACTTCACACCGAAAATCAGGGTACTGTCAGAATTTCGCTTTCCTGTTTCAATAACCGCACACAGATAAAAACGATTGTCCATGCGGTCACAAATATTTCCCATAATTCTCAAAAAAAATTAACATAAAAGTAGTGTACTTTTACGGATTTTGTGATAAAATTGTTTTGTATAACTATTCTGAATGGAATGAATAATTATGGAAATGATTTTATTATGGTTTCGTTCCCTCTTTTCCGTCATCAAGACATTTGAACTGAAAGACGCTGTTGATATTTTGTGCGTCACCTTTATCATCTATGTCCTGATAAAGTTCATCAGGGATACCAAAGCACTGCAACTGATGAAAGGGGCGATTACCCTCATCATCGTTTATATACTGGCAACATTCTTCAATCTGACAATGCTTTCGGCATTGTTGCGTATGTTTGTCGAATTCGGTGTTCTGATTATTCTGATTATTTTCCAGCCGGAAATACGTAACGGTCTGGAAAAACTCGGCAGAAACAAATTGCCCAAAGCTCTGGGCATCGGCATCAGCAAAACCTATGAAGACGATGATACTATCGCCATACAAAAAAAATGTATTAACGATGTCGTGGCGGTGTCACAGAACTTCAGCACCAAAAAAGTCGGGGCTTTGATTGTCTTTGAACAGGAAACAAAACTCGGCGATATTATCAGTACAGGAACAGTAATTGATGCATTGCCGTCAGTATCCCTGTTCGGAAATATGTTTTTCAACAAAGCCCCTCTTCATGACGGAGCCGTGATTATCCGAAAAGGACGTATCTATTCTGCGGGATGTATTTTGCCTTTGACCAGAAAAAACAATGATGTCGATGCGGATTTGGGTACCCGCCATCGTGCGGCGTTGGGCATGAGTGAAGATTCTGATGCAGTAGTGGTTGTTGTTTCGGAAGAGACAGGAGGAATTTCCCTTGTTCATAAGGGCAATCTGCGAAAAATGACGGACAGCGATGAACTGCGTGAACGTCTGGAAACACTCATTCTTCCCGAAAGTCCCAAAACTGACCTGACCAGTTATATCCCTACTTTTTTGTCAATAAGAAAGGATAAAAAAAGTGAAAACAGAAAAAATAAAGAAGCTTAAACCCTCAAGTCTGTTCAATAACAGTAAATTCATCTTACTTTTTTCTTTTGTACTGTCGTGTTTTTTCTGGGTCGCTTTTGCCTCACAGTCCAACGAAATCAGTACCGTCATTGTCACAGATGTTCCTGTAAACGTGGAACTCTCTGAACAGGCAAAACATGATGGTCTGAAAGTATACCGTGGCGATGATATCAAAGTTTCTGTACAGATTCGTGGCAACCGTCTTACGGTAGGTTCTGTCAGCAAATCCGATTTGCAGGTTGTCGCCCAGAATACCAGCAGTATTACTTTCGCCAATACATATGCCCTCGGACTGACTACCCGAAAAATCGGAGTAAAATCGGATTACGAAGTTATTTCCATTTCACCATCAGTCATCAATGTTTCTGTCGATAAGGAAAGAACACAGAATTTCACCATAGAAAAAAATATCAATACTTCCGAAGTGACTTTACCTGTCAGTGACAGCGATGACCATACCGAATATTATCTTGCCAAACCGGTTATTTCCGAAGACCATGTTACCGTTTCCGGCCCTGAACAGGAAGTCAAGAAAATTGCGACCGTTCAGGTCTATGACAGAATTACAGGAAAACAAAGCGAAAATATCAGCAAAACACTTGATGTCCAGTTACTGGACTCTGACGGCGAAATTATTGACAATGACCTTCTCGCTATCTCTCCGCAGAAAGTCAATATGACCATTCAGATTTTACCCAAAAAAGAAATTCCCATTATTCCGCAGTTCAAAAATGTTCCCGAAGGAATCAATGTGGAAGAACTGTTTTCCGTTAAACCTTCACAAATCACGGTCGCCGGTACAGAAGATATCCTGGACAGTATTGATTATATCAACCTTGACCCCGTTGATTTTAATTCCCTTGACCCCACAAAAACACAGATTACCTGTTCCATTTCCCTTCCCACAGGGTGCATTAATATCAGCAACGAAGAACAGGCAAGAATCTCTTTGAAAATGAACAACTATTCCTCGACAGTTGTCACTGTATCCAATATCGAAGTGGAAAATGTCCCGATTGGCTACAAAGCAGATGTTTCGACAAAATCACTCAGTGTTTCTGTGGCAGGTCCTACTTCCATCATCAATCAGATTACGTCAGACAATGTAAAGGTCCGTGTTGATTTGAGTAGTCTCGCTAACGGATTCGAAGGTTCACAGGAACTTCCCGCTGAAATTGACCTCTCTGAACTGACAAACTGTTGGTGTTTCAATGAGTATACGGTCAATGTTTCCATAAAGAAATCTTAATGATGCTTTAAAATACAGGAGTTATCTATGGCTGATTATCTTAACGTCTTTGCCAATACAAAAATTTATGTGGTTTCACCAACAATGATATGTGGCGGGGCAGATGCATTACATCAACTTGTCTATTATCTGAATCTTCTTGGATTTCATGCTGTTGTCGTCTATCCCTATGCCGATGAAAACTACACCATGAAAGAAAGATATCGTCAATACACCGATAAATGGCTGTATATGCGTGATATCGAAGACAAAACAGAAAATATTATCATTTTTCCTGAAGATAATACTTATCTTAAATATTATAAGAATTTCTGTAAAATGCAGAAAACAGTATGGTTTTTAGGTCTTCGATTTTACCGAGGCTTCTGCGGTGACTATTATACTTTTGTTCAAAAATGTTGGTGGATTGTCAAAATGTGCATGATTGGTGTACAATCCTGTTTTGGCGGTTACCGTATCGGCGATAAAAACAGTCTGAATCTTACCGCCTCACACTACGCTTTCGATTACCTGAAACGCAAAGGCGGAAATCCACACCTCTTTATTGAACCCGTCAGTCTTGAAATTATCCAATACATGAAGCAACGGCAGTTTCAATTTGACGGCGTTGAAAAAAGAGAAAATATCATACTTTATAACCCGCAAAGAGAACAGAATCTTGTTGTTGCCGAAAACCTGAAAAAACAATTTCCCCAATATCAGATTATTCCCCTCAAAGGCTATTCCCACGATGAAATGCTCTCGCTGATGAACAAGTCCAAACTGTTGATGGAATTCGGCAATTTTCCGGGGGCAGAACGTATTCCCAAAGAAGCGGTTATCTGCGGTATGTGTATCATTGCCAATAATGCAGGTTCGGCACGGTTTAAACAAGATGTCGTCATCGATGACAGTTATAAATTTGACGGCTTTGACAACCATCAACGTCAGATTTACACCCTGACTGCCGATATCATGGAACACTATGAAAACCATGTACATAATTTTGACAACTATCGAAAAACCATCTATCAGCTTGAAGAAAATTTTATTCGGCAGATTAAGGAAATTTTCCGAAAAGCAGAATCATAAATCAAAATAACGGAGGTATACACAAATGAGTTTTTTTGACAACATCATTAAAAAAAGTACCACAACCACCACAACCACCACAACCACCACAACTACTACAACCACTACCACAACCATCAATCCGGCTGATATCACTCCCACAACCAAAAACGGCATTACTGAACTGGTCTTTATTCTTGACAGAAGCGGGTCTATGGGCGGTTTGGAGAGCGACACCATCGGCGGATTCAATTCCATGCTGGAAAAGCAAAAA
>CACYBZ010000369.1 GCA_902772795.1 uncultured Ruminococcus sp.
CTTTTGCTTTGTCAATACTTTTTCAAAACTTTTTTTATTTTTTACTCTGTATCGACTTTCGCATCGCTGTTTTTTCGACAGCTTTGCTATTATATTACATCGTTCCCGATTTGTCAACAAATAATCTTCCATTTTTGCAGATTTGTACATACAATATAATAAAGATAATTTTGTTTATTTTGATAATAGCATTTTTCACAAAAAGTCTTTATAATGGTAATCAGATTAAACATTATGAGGTGATATTCATGGAATGTAAGTCCGTAATTACGATAAGCCGACAGTTCGGCAGTGGCGGACGTGAGATAGGACAGAAACTTGCCAAACGTCTTGGCATCGCCTTTTATGACAAGGAACTCATTTCACTCTCTGCAAAAGAAAGTGGTATTGACCCTTCGGTCTTTGAACACATTGATGAACAGGCTACCAACAGTCTGTTATACAGTCTTTCATTGGGTATGTACGGATTCGGACAAACGAGTTATCTTCCCCGTGAGCAGATTTCCTTGAATGACCGCCTGTATCTGTTGCAACATGAGATTATCAGAAATCTGGCCGAAAATCCCTGTGTAATTGTCGGACGCTGTGCCGATTACGTTCTGAAAGAACGGACAGATTGTATTAATATATTTGTATATGCCGATATGGATTATCGCATTGAACGTGCGGTAAATGTCCGCAATGTTCCCAGAGAAAAAGCCGAAAGCACCATCAGAAAAACAGATAAGACAAGAGCCAATTACTATCAGTTTTACACCGAACAAAAATGGGGTGTTCCTCAAAATTACCATCTGTGTATCAATTCCGCCAAACTCCCCATAGACAAAACCGTTGACCTGATTGAACATTATGTAAATATTTTTCAGAAATAATTTCTACCTGAATGGGTGGTTTCAATGGCGACCGCCCTTGAAAACCCTGCCCAAAGGCTTTCTTCCTTTGGAATCCGCAAACTTTTTGAAAAAAGTTTGACAAAAACTTTTGCGACTCACTTCGTCCGGTTTCCGAATAACCTGCCATTGCCAGAAACATAAAAGTTTTGTCCACTTTTTCAAAAGTGGTGGGGTCAAGGGGCAACGCCCCTTGTGGGATTTTTAAGGGCAACGCCCTTAAACTCATAAAAATCCAAACAAAATTTGCATATGCAAATTTTGACAGTAACAATTTGATTTTTAACCTCTCAGGTATAATAATTTTATTTCAACCGTACATACTACTATAAAATGAAAAGAAGGAGTATATGTATGACTGACAATCAATATTCAGGAACGCAGACAGAAAAAAATTTATGGGAGGCTTTTGCCTTAGAGTCGCAGGCAAGAAACAGATATACGTTTTTTTCTGAGATTGCCCGTCAGGCAGGATTTGAACAGATTGCCTCGCTTTTTCTCAAGACAGCTGAAAATGAACTGGCTCACGCAAAACTATGGTTTGATGCTTTAGACGAAAACGGAAATATTGCTCAGGTTCTTGCAAAATCCGCTGACGGCGAACATTCAGAATGGACGGATATTTATCAACATATGGCAGATGATGCCGAAAAGGACGGCTTTCCTGAACTGGCACAACAATTCAGAGGAGTTGCCGAAATTGAGAAATCTCATGAAGAACGCTTCAGAAGACTGTTGCATAATGTCGATGTCACAGAAGTATTTCAGAAAAGCGGTATTACTATCTGGGAATGTCAAAACTGCGGGCATATTATTACAGGATTACAAGCCCCTGACAAGTGTCCTGTTTGCAGTCACCCACAAAGTTTCTTTGCCATAAAATCGGAAAACTATTAAAACAACCACAGGCTGAGTTCAGAAAACAACTCTGCCTGTGGTTACTTTAGTTTAAGGGCGTTGCCCCTGAACCCCACAAGCCTTAAAAAAGGCTTGACCGAAATTATTTTAATTGGTGATTCGCAAATACAATAATATCGGACTGTGAACCATGATGTTATTTGCTTTTCGCGGTGTTCTCCAGAAAAGCATCTCTTTTGTTGCCAAACCACTTGGTGAACAGTTTAACTTCCGTACCTACCAAAACTGCTGAAACAATAGTTCCTATACCGACACTTCCTAAAGAACGAATCGCTATCAGACAGGTAACAAGAGAAACTATTACCATCGCAACATCACATATGACTTTTGCTGTTCCGAATTTAAGTTTCGTCATTTTGGAAAAGACAACTAAAAATCCTTCCGGAGCAAGCGGAACAAGTCCCGTCGGTACATAAAGAAATACCCCAAAGGCAACAAATACCGTACTGAACAACATGATAACAAATTGTAATACCATATCAGACGGATCGGGAAAAAAGTTCATCAGTTTTCCACAAACCGTTAAAAATAATCCGAAAACAATACCTATCGGAATTTGTAAAAGATTAATGGGCTGATAATCTTTTCTCAGCATGACTATCTGAAGTGCCACAACGGCAATCGAAAAAAGCATAGTTGCTATTCCCAGTTCCATTCCTGTAACAACCGTCATTGTATAAGGAATAGAACTGATAGGAGTAACACCCAGATTAGACTTTACAGAAACAGCCACACCCAGCGTCATAATCAGCAGACCGCTGAAATAAAATAACAGTCGTTTTCCTATATTTTCTGTTTTTTTCATTCTTCTTCCCCTCCCAGATTTTTCAGCATTTTACGGGTGACTTTTACCCATACAAGAAGTTCTTCTTCCCCTATATCTTTTTTCATATACTGTTCCAGTTCATTCATATCTGCCGAAACATCTTCACGTAATGTCTTTGCCTTTTCATTAAGTACGATTTCCTTATATCTGCCATCTTTTTTACTTGGAACACGTCTGACCATCTCCATTTTTTCCAGCGAATGGATAAGCTCTGTTACTGTCGATGCCCTCATACCGAAATCACGTTCAATATCTTTTTGATATATGGTACTTTCCTTGTTGGCAAACAGATAGTGAATAACTTTACCCTGTGTACCGCTGTATGTTTTTCCTTTTGCAAGTTTTTCGATGAGTCGCCTTTGTGCATTGGCTAACTGCGTCACATATTTGTAAATTTTCTCCAACACGTTCACTCCTGACAATTATTATTTAGTTTCCTAATTATTATACAGTGTACCTGTTCTTTTGTCAAGTACACTTTTCGTCTCTTCAATGAAAATTCAACAGACAATACACCTGACAACCAACAAAAAAATTCTCACTGACACAGGGTAAGTTTATCTTTTCTGATTCCGTAATTTTAACCTGAAGTTTTAATATACTAATTGACTTTTGTCCCATAAAATGATACTATTAAACCACTTATAATTAACCATAATGAAAAGGAGAAGATTTTACTTTTATTTTCACAATAAGATTGTCAACCAAAACCTCATTCATTTTCAACATTGTGCGTGTCTTAAATTCCAGAAAAAAAGGAGAAATTATCATGTTCAAAAAAACTATAAGTGTCGCACTGACCGCATTACTGACGCTGTCTGTTGTTTCTATGGGCAGTTTTTCTGCAGCAGATGAAACAACTGCCTTACCTTCTTCCATCGACCTTAGAAACTACAATGGAAAAAATTATGTTACCCCTGTCAAACTCCAAAACCCTATGGGTACTTGCTGGGCGTTCGGAGCAGCTGCTGCCGCAGAAACTTCATATCTCTTTACTAATGATTTAGGTACTCCTGCAGGTAAAGCAAACAATGCTGTCGATTTTTCAGAAAAATACATCGGTTGGTATGTCTATCACACGATTACCGAAGAAGAAGTCAAAAAAGGCAGAGTGCGTTCCTCTCAGGTAGGCGAAGGTCTTGATGTCAGTGCAGTAGCGGCAGAAGACCCCAATATGATTTATAATTTTGGAGGTTCTGCAAATTGTGGAACGAATTTATTTGCCGCCGGTTTCTATCCTGTTGACGAAAGCGTGAGTGTAGACGGTGAATATCCGTATTATTACAGCGGTAAAGAACGTATCCGAGAAAATATAGGCTATTC
>CACYBZ010000370.1 GCA_902772795.1 uncultured Ruminococcus sp.
AGACGTTGAGAAAGGGAAAAAGCCATATCATGAAAAAAATCATGTTGGTATTTGGAACAAGACCGGAAGCGATAAAAATGTGTCCGCTGGTTTTGGAGTTGAAAAAGCGTAAAAATATCCAGACTGTTGTCTGTGTGACTGCCCAGCACAGACAGATGTTGGATCAGGTTCTGGATACTTTCGGGGTAGTACCCGACTACGATTTGAATATCATGAAAAATAAGCAGACGCTGTTTGATATCACAACAAATGTTCTGGCGGGAATAAAAGAAGTATTGGAAAAGGAAAAGCCCGATGTAGTTTTAGTACATGGCGATACAAGTACAACTTTTGTGACAGCACTTGCCTGTTTTTATTTGCAGATAACTGTTGGTCATGTTGAGGCTGGTCTTCGCACATACAATATTTTTAGTCCGTATCCGGAAGAATTTAACCGACAAGCGGTAGGTATCATAAGCGGATATCATTTTTCTCCTACGCCGTTATCCAGAAACAATCTGATAAAGGAAGGGAAGAATCCCGAAAGCATTTTCATTACAGGAAACACGGTGATTGATGCTATGCAGCATACAGTAAAGAGTGATTATCGTCACCCTGAACTTGACTGGGTAGGAGACAGCAAGCTGATTCTGATTACGGCACATCGCAGAGAAAATCTTGGTGAGCCGATGCATCAGATGTTCAGAGCAATCCGCCGTGTATTAGATGAACACCCGGAATGTAAAGCGGTTTATCCTATTCATATGAATCCTGTTGTGCGTGAAGCAGCAAAGACAGAACTGTCGGATTGTGATAGAATACACATCATAGAACCCATTGAAGTTTTTGATTGTCATAATTTTGAAGCACGTTCTTTTTTGTGTCTTACAGATTCGGGTGGGATTCAGGAAGAATGTCCTTCGTATGGTGTACCCGTTCTTGTTATGCGTGATACGACAGAAAGACCGGAAGGTGTAGAAGCCGGAACGTTAAAACTGGTCGGAACTGATGAAGAAACGATTTATAATACATTCAGATTACTCTTGGAAAACGAGGAAGAATATAACAAAATGAGTCACGCCTGCAATCCGTACGGAGATGGACACGCCTGCGAAAGAATTGCAGATATTCTTGAAGGAAAATGTTATGAAGCATGGAATCCGAATTGAGATAGAGAAATGAAGATTTAGAGAGAACAGAACACGATGTTTATTTGTAGTGAATTGTTTATTTAAGTTTATTTCTTTGTGTTTTTTAAGTAAAAATACGAACATGATAAGTGGAGGAACAGTATGCAGGGAACATTAAACAGGGAACAGTTTGACATTTTAGTCAAGGTTGCGGACAGTCATGAAATGGATACATCTTTGGCAGACAGTCTGAAGGATTTAACGGCATTGGGATATATACAGAACAATACCATTACCCAAAAAGGCAGAGAAGCGTTGTTACCTTATCGTGCAAAGCGTGCGGTATTTATTGCGGCAGGTTTTGGTTCACGTCTTGTACCGATAACAATAAATACGCCTAAACCTCTGGTACGTGTGAACGGAAAAAGAATCATTGACGGTTTGATTGATGCTTGTCTTGATGCGGGAATCCGTGAGATTTATATTGTACGTGGCTATCTTGCCGAACAATTTGATCAGCTTCTGTATAAGTATCCGATGATAAAATTCATTGAAAATCCCATGTATCATTCTGCCAATAATATTTCATCGGCTTTCTGTGCGAAGGAACTGCTTTCCAATGCGTATGTTTTTGAGGCGGATTTAATGATAAGCAATCACAGAATCATTACACCGTATCATTACACATCAGATTTTCTGGCGATAAAGAAACAGAAAACCGATGACTGGTGTTTCGAGGTAGAAAACGGAGTAATCACGGAAGAAAAAGTAGGCGGAAAAGACTGCTGGCAGATGGTAGGTATATCGTATTGGAGCGGGCAGGACGGTAAGAAGCTGGCAAAGGATATAGAAGCGGTTTACGGTTGTGAAGACGGAAAAAAACGCTATTGGGAACAAGTTCCGCTTGTTTATTGTAAGGAAAATTATAAGGTTGAAATCAGAGAATGTTCTGATGAAGATATTATTGAGATAGATACATTTGAAGAATTAAAAAAACTTGATACAGCATATTGTACGTGATAACCGGAGGTAAGATTATGTTGTCAATCAAAAGGAATATTTTACTGAATCCGGGGCCGTCGACAACGACGGACACGGTGAAATACGCACAGGTTGTGCCTGATATCTGCCCACGTGAGAAAGAATTCGGCAGTCTTATGGAAGGGCTTAGAAAAGACCTTGTAAAAATTGTGCATGGTGATACCCAGAAGTACACTTCAGTTTTGTTTTGTGGTTCAGGAACAATCAATATTGATGTGTGCATGAATTCATTGCTTCCCGAAGGAAAAAAAGTAATGATTATCAATAACGGTGCATATAGCACAAGAGCTGTTGAAGTTTGTCAGTATTATGGTCTGCCACATATTGACCTCAGATTTCCTGTAGATCAGATACCAGATATGACTGTTATCGAAGAAACCTTAAAAAATAATCCTGATATTGCACTGGTACATACCACACATAACGAAACAGGCACAGGAATTCTTAATCCCATCAGGAAAATAGGAGCGTTGGTACATCGTTACGGAGCTGTTTTCACGGTGGATACAACAAGTACCTATGCTATGCGACCAATCCATATTGAGGAAGACAATATAGATTTTTGTATGGCATCTGCTCAGAAAGGACTGATGTCCTTTACCGGACTGAGTTTTGTTGTGGGAAACAGAAAAATCATAGAAGAAAGTGCTGACTATCCAAAACGTTCTTATTATTGCAATTTGTTTTTACAGTATGATTATTTTCAGAAGACAGGGGAAATGCATTTTACACCGCCTGTCCAGACCATTTACGCTACACTTCAGGCACTGAAAGAGTACTGGCATGAGGGTGAACAAGCCAAATGGGCAAGACATACCAGAGTGTTCCATGCCATCAATGACGGACTTGATGAGCTTGGTTTTCGTCAGGTGATAAAGCCACAGTGGAGAGCGGGGTTAGTATCGTCTGCGGTTTATCCTGATGACCCGAACTGGGATTTTGATAAAATACATGATTACTGTTATGAACGTGGTTTTACCATTTATCCTGGAAAGATCAGTACGACCAATACTTTCAGACTGTGTGCTTTGGGAGCGATAGACAAAGCGGATATAGAGGAATTTTTCAAAGTCTTTAAGAAGGCTTTGCAGTCCGTTCATGTAGCAATTCCCGTAAGGTATGGTGATTAAAAGGAGGAAAGTTAAGTGATAAAATACATTGATAAAAGTGCTAAAATGTGTTAATGTGTACTCATAGAAAGGAGTACATTAGTGGTAGTGAACAATGAAGAACTA
>CACYBZ010000371.1 GCA_902772795.1 uncultured Ruminococcus sp.
TATTGGCAAAAAAGTTGATTAAAACTCTTTACAAAAAAAGATTTAAATGCTATACTTTAAAAAGAATGTTGGCAGATATATTATTTGTTTATTTTTTATTCTTGAAGAAAAAGGGGGCAGACTGTTTTGAAAAAAGTAGTAGTGGTACTGTTATTTGTGGTGATGATGTTGGCAAGCGGACTTACCGCTCTGGCTGCAGTGAGTCCTGAACTCTCAACGGATACTTCCACTTGTCCGGGAACGTGCAGGAGATGGGCAAGACGTGGCGGTTACGATTACGATTACGATTACGGCTACGGCTACGGCTACGGTGTTGTTTACCGTGGCGGTGGTGGTAGTGGTAGTGGTAGTGGTATCACAGTTGTTGATATGTCGCCAAAGACAGGCTATTCCGATATCTATGCTGTTCTGACCGTTGCAGGAGTGCTGATGTGTGGCAGTATGGCGGTATATTCAGGAAAGAAAATGAGAGAGAAAAACTGAACATGATGCAATGAGCCACGCATTAAGCGTGGTTTTGTTGTATGCTTTTTACAGGAAAGACAAGGAGTAATCTATGGAAGAAAAAAGCAGTAAATGGGAAATTGTGTTTGTCATTTCGTTGATACTGGTTCTGGTAGGACTGGTGGCGGTGTGCATTTACTTTTATAAGATGTACACAGGCGGTAACGAATATGAGGACCTGAAAAAGAAAGTGGTATCTTCTTCACAAATCGAATCGTACACAGGAAATCCCAGTGATAATGATGATGCAGATGCACCGCTGGACAACATCGCTCCTGATACGGTAAAAACGAACAACGGTATCAATTTTACTGAACTCTGGAAAATCAACAAAGATTTGTACGCATGGATAAAAGTTCCGGATACGATAATTGACTATCCGATAGCTCAGTATCTGGGAGATGACGATACCTATTATCTGCATCACAATATGTATAAAGAAAGTGCTTTTGCAGGCTGTATCTATACCGAGAAAGCAAACCGTCAGGATTTTTCCGATCCCAACACTGTTTTGTACGGACATAATATGCAGAATGGTTCAATGTTCCGAGGGTTGCATAAATTCCAGGATAAATCTTTTTTCGATAAAAATAAGTACATTTATGTTTATACTCCCGAAAGAACATTGACTTATGAAATTTTTTCCGCTTACGCATACGATGACAGGCATTTGCTGAGTTCTTTTGACTATGATGACGAAAAGGTCTGGAAAGAATATCTTGATTATGCCCAGAAGCCTGTTAATTCAGCGATAGGATATAATTCCCGAAAGGTTGACATTACCACATCTGACAGAATTATTACGTTGAGTACTTGTCTGGGCAGTTCGGGATCGTTACGATATCTGGTACAGGGAGTGTTGATAAAAGATGAGCCTGCTGAATAACGTAAACGAATCAAAAAAAGACAACAATATTTCTCAAGAAAGTCATCACCATCACCACCATCACCGTCATCATCATCGTCATCATTCTTCAGGGTCATCCGAAAAATCGGAATACGGTCGTCTGCATCGAAAGGAAGGCAGTTCGTCACGGCAATCCAAATCAGGAACGTCACATCATCATCACCATAGTCACAGTCACAGCCATGAGCATGAGTATGAAGTACATTACGGAAAATATAATTTTTCAGTAAATCCTGAAGAAGAAGGTGTTCCTGTTGCCAGATACAGGAAAATTTCACGGCGAAAAAAACGGCAGATGCAGGCACAGCAGAAAAATCCGCAGAAAAAGAAGAAAAGTAAAGTTTTCATCATTTTCCGCAGAATTGCTATTACCATGGCCGTGATACTGGCGGGGATAGCCATTACTTTGGCGGTACTCATCAATATGGGGCGTAACAGTCTGTTGAAAGAGGACAAAATCAAATTGCCGATAAATGTGAAGACAGATGGAGAATATATTATTTACAAAGGGCATAAATATCAGTTCAACGACCATATTTATACGTTGTTGTTTGCCGGAATAGACAAGAAAACGGAAGAACATAATGAAAAGATTTTCGGAACAGCAGGACAGGCAGATGCAATATTTTTACTTGCCGTAGATACTACGACCAGCAAATACAAATTGATAGCATTATCAAGAGATGCCATGGTAGATGTCAACGTATGCGACATGGCAGGTAATTTCAAAGGTGTAGAGAAGATGCAGATATGTCTGGCACACGCTTACGGTGACGGTGAAGAAAGCAGTAATGAAAATCTGAAACGATCCGTATCCAGACTGCTTTACGGGATTACTGTAGATGCGTATTTCACAGTAGACCTTGATGTTATACCGATACTGAATGATGATGTAGGCGGAGTTACTGTAAATGTCATAGAGGATCTTACCAGCTGGAATCCGATTTTCAAAAAAGGCGAAACGATTACTTTAAAGGGTGATGAAGCCGAAACTTATGTCAGAGCCAGAGATGTCATGGGAGATGAAAACCAGAACAATCTGCGTATGGAGCGACAGAAAAAGTACATAGAAGGCTTTATTAGCAATACGTTGAGAATGACAAGACAACGTATTACCACCCCCGTTACCCTGTATAATGATGTTTCCAGTTATAGCCGAACGGATATTACTGTGCCGGTTATTTCTTATCTGGCGACACTGTTGGTAGGACAGCAGTTTAAAGCTGACGAAGATATGGTAAAGGTTCCGGGAAAAACCGTTATGGGTGATAAATATGCTGAATTTCATGTTGATGAAGAACGGCTTTTTGATATTATTATACAAACCTATTATATAAAGGTAGACTAAGAAAAAATTACGGTTATTTTTCGACAAATAAATGTTGTATTTTTTGTTATCGTGTAGTAAAATAGAGTTGCTTTTACGAAGAGTTATCAAAAATGACATTGGACAATGCAAAAAAGGATGTATGTTATGAGAAAAAAAATAGTCATGTTACTTTTGTTGGCTTTGGCAGTATTATCGTTGGAAGCTTGTCAGCAGAACCATAAGGTAGACTTTGTAGATTATAACTTTGAAGAATATACAGAAGCTCCGACACAGAAAATCACAAAAAAACCGACAGAAGCAGTAAGTGAGAAATCCAGCGAAAAATCCAGCGAGAAATCCACAGTAAAGGTTACTGAAGTTCCTACACAGAAACCAACTGAAAAGGCAACAAAGAAAAAGAAAAATGAAGAAGTGGTTATCAATAACAGACCGTCTGAAGAAATGACCGAGAAGCCGACACAGGCATTAGTTACTGAGCCTGTTGTTCCGACAGAAGCACCCACCCCAGCACCCACCCCAGCACCCACCCAACCGCCTGTAGTGACTACAGCTGACGATATCAAAATCATGTACAATAATTATCCTCTGACACTGGATGCAGATTTCAATGCAGTAGCGGGAGGATTCGGAACACCTGATGACAAGTCAGACAGTCACCGCAGTACACTTTCCGATGAAGAATATATCTATACGTATAGTAATATGCAGGTGCATACCTATGTCAAAGACGGTGTGGAAAGAATAGAAGATGTTCGTGTGGACGGCATAGGAAATGCCAGCACATCAAAAGGATTAGTTGTTGGCAATCCTGTATCATATGTCAAAAGTATGTATGGAAAGCCCACAGCGGAAGACACTGTTATTCTTAAATATAAAGTTGACAATCAGCTGATTATTTTCTATCTTGCCAATGACAGAGCAACGATAAGTGGATTCAGCATTGTCAGGGAGAAGTAGGAACAAAGCAGAGAAGGAAAAAACACGCTGATATGGATAATCAGCGTGTTTTGTTGCAAAGCAATGTATTTTCAGCAAAAAAAGTATTCAGCCCTCAGATTTAGGCTTTTTGATTTTGGAAGCAATTCCCGCAAAGAAAGCAGGAAGTCCGTCAATCTGGATAATCAGATAGCATAATACAATAAAAGCA